>NZ_CAXUPM020000002.1:0-67775 GCF_964252945.1 Pseudoxanthomonas sp. LjRoot143
ACCCAAAGCGGAAATCCGCCTGAGCGCACGCCCTGGCCCCTGCTGGGTCAGGTTATTCATCGGCTTGTTAGCCGGACCCGGGCGCTCTATGATCTTGCCGCATCAAGGGGATGGGCCGCCATACGGTGCGCTGTGGATAAGTCGCATAACCGGACCCAGGGATCCGGCTATTAGGTAGTTGGGTGCGCTGTAAGGATTGTCGCTATCATCCAGAGATGAAGTTCAAGAGTAGAAATCTCCGTGAACTCGCCGAGATGATCATCGGCGACGCCGATCACTTTCACTACAGATCGAGCAGCTACATCACACGATTCTTTGAAGAATGCGATCTTGATTTTGTACATGACGGATCAACTCGATGGAGTTGGACATCCTCAAAGCTTGAGGAACTGCTCCAGGAGCCACAGCCAGGCCCAAACTTGTTGCCGGATAGCTTCGTAAAGGTCTTTCAAGTTCTTATGGAGAGATCTGACGCAACGGATGAAGATCCTGACCGTTCCAAAGCCCTAAGCACCCTCAATAAAACATTGCATAGAGAAGGCTACGAGGCCTTCTACGGAGAAGATGGCCTTCTCTATTTCAAACACATCCGTACACAGTCCGTCTCTGCCGCACCCAATCCGCACCGCCCATTCACCACAGCGGAACTGAAGAAGCGCGACCACTTGTCCAACTACCTAGACAAGTGCTCTGAGGACGAGCTAATTGAGCGCGTACTGCTGCCCCTCTTTCGACAACTCGGCTATCACCGCATATCCGCAGCAGGCCACAAAGACAAAGCACTTGAGTACGGCAAAGATATCTGGATGCGCTACGTTCTACCAACCCAGCATGTTCTGTACTTCGGGTTACAAGCCAAGAAGGGAAAGTTGGACGCATCCGGCATGTCAAGAGCATCAAACGCGAACATCGCGGAGATCCACAATCAAGCCCTAATGATGCTTGGACACGAGATATTCGACCCCGAAACAAGCAAAAAAGTGCTAGTCGATCATGCCTTCATTGTCGCTGGCGGTGAAATTACCAAGCAGGCCAGAAACTGGCTTGGCGGAAAGCTTGACGCCTCTAAGCGGAGCCAGCTGCTTTTTATGGACCGTGAGGACATCTTGAACCTCTACACCGTGAGCAGCCTTCCTCTTCCTGAAGGCGCCATTCCCGTGACACCCTTTATTGATGAGATTCCGTTCTAGTCGCGGCGCACCTAAAACTTCATTCAAGCCGGCGCCGCTTCACGGCGCGGCTTAATTCAAGCGTTAGCAGTCACTGGAGGAATTGTGGCATACGAGTTGAAAGACAGGCTTGTGGTTGGCGTTGCATCAAGCGCCATGTTTGATCTGACTGAATCAGACAAGATTTTCAGGAGTCAGGGGGAGGAGCCGTATCGACAGTATCAAGAGGTTCATAAGAACAACCCGTTGAGTGAGGGGGTCGCCTTCTCATTCATCAAGCGACTGCTCACACTCAATGACCTAAGTCCAGCAGGTACAGGGCCATTGATAGAGGTTGTCTTGCTCTCTCGTAATGATCCAGACACGGGACTTCGCGTGATGAAGTCCATCGAACATCACGGATTAGGAATAACTCGTGCGATCTTTCAGCAAGGCGTGTCTCCATACGACTACATCCCAGCTCTGAATATTTCGTTGTTCCTTTCATCCAACCAGAGCGATGTTCTTGAAGCCATCGCCAAGGGCTTTCCAGCCGGCTACGTGATGGAATCAAAGAAGATTGATGACCCTCAAGACAAAACCTTGCGGATCGCATTCGACTTCGATGGCGTAGTGGCTGATGACACTGCTGAGACCGTTATGCAGCAGACGAAAGACGTCTTAAAGTTCCACGACCATGAGACTGCCAACGTAATGGAGCCACTCGGCGGTGGTCCACTCAAGGAATTTTTGCTTAAAGTGTCAAAGATACAGAAGGTCGAAGAAGAGAAGCGAAAAGCAGATCCAACCTATAAGAATCGTCTTCGCGTATCTATTGTCACGGCAAGGAATGCACCTTCCCATGAGCGGGCTATCAATACGTTGAAGAGTTGGGGAGTAATGGCGAATGATGCATTCTTTCTTGGAGGGGTAGAGAAGAAGCTTGTCTTGGACGTTCTACAACCGCATATCTTCTTTGACGACCAATCCGGGCATCTTGCGACCGCAAGCGAGGTAGCTCCATCAGTCCACATTCCTTTCGGCATCACGAACAAACCAAAAGATTGACTGCTAACAGTTCATTCAAGCCGACGCCTCTTCGCGGCGCGGCCTAGCTCAGGCATTGATGTCCGCTTCTGGCCGATTGCGGCCAACCGGACCGACAAGCCCACTTCCGGCAGGAGGAAAGCCAATCGCACCGGATGCGCCATCAGAGCGCCCCGCCCGGGATCATTTCGAAGGCAAGTCGTTGCAACTATTGCCTTTTTTTTCATCATAAGTTGAAACAATGTTTCAACTTATGGGTCCGGTACCACTTGCGCAGGCGATTGAAGCAATTGGTGGGCCCACCAGGACTCGAACCTGGAACCAAAGGATTATGAGTCCTCTGCTCTAACCATTGAGCTATAGGCCCCCAGCGGCAGAATTGTACCGGAGGCGTCACTCGTCGATGGCGTGCTGTCGTGCCGGGCGCGAAGTCCGAGGGCGCGGTCGAGCACGGGCGGCGGCGTGGTGTCCTCCGGCGTGCGGAACCAGCCCGCCGCGCACAGGCGGCTTCCCACCCGGGGCGAGGCGGTCAGGACATTGATCGGCACGGACAACACCATGCCCAGGATCACCGGCGCCATCCACGCAGCCAAGGCGGGAGACACCAGATAGGCGACGACGCCACTGAAGGCACCGAACAGGGTCAGTCCGGCGTATCGCCGCAGCAGGCTGCCGAGCGACACACTGCCATCGTCGCGGCGCTGCGTTTCCCAACCCGAATCACGGCCTGCGAGGACCTCGGCCACGCCGCGCGACTGCACATACATGGTGACGGGCGCCATCAGCGCCGCCATCGCCGTTTCCAGCAACGCACTGCCGGCGATCCGCGCGCCGCCGCCGCATTGCCGCCGCAGCGCGGGGTCCAGCATCGTGGCGACGCATCCCATCACTTTCGGGGCAAGCAACACCGCCATGGTGAAGTAGAAAACCCACAGGAACCGTTCCGGGTCGCCACCGCGCCAGTACAGCGCAGGGGTGAATCCCGCCAGGTGTGGCTGGTCCAGATGGAACCCCGCCTGCTGCAACGGGATCGCCAGGCCGACCAGCATCAGCATCGCCCACATCGGCGCGGTGAAGTAATGGCCGATGCCCACCAGCAGGTGCAGGCGGCTGATCCAGTGCAGGCCACGCGCGGGCAATACGGCGCCATGCTGCAGGTTGCCCTGGCACCAGCGACGGTCGCGCACGAGCATGTCGGTCAACGATGGCGGGCCCTCTTCGTAACTGCCGCCCAGCCCGGGCGCCATGTGCACCGCCCAGCCACCCCGGCGCAGCAACGCCGCCTCGACGAAGTCGTGGCTCAGCACCGCGCCCTCGAACGGCTTTCCGCCTCCGAGGTGCGGCAGACCCGCGTGCCGCGCGAACGCCGCGGTGCGGATGATGGCGTTGTGTCCCCAGTAGTTGCCTTCGGCACCATGCCACCACGCAATGCCATGTGCGACGACGGGCCCGTACACACGCCCGGCGAACTGCTGCATGCGCGCGAAGAACGTGCGCCCGTTGACGATCATCGGCAGCGTCTGCACGAGCGCCAGCATGGGCTGCCGCTCCATGGCCGCCGCCAGCCTGACCAAGGTGTCACCGGTCATCAGGCTGTCCGCATCCAGGATGAGGAAGTGCGGATAGGCGCCGCCGAAACGGCGGACCCAATCGGCGATGTTGCCGGCCTTCCGTTCGGTGTTCTTCTGGCGACGCCGGTAGAACACGCGCGCGCCACGTCCCAGCCGCTGCAACAGTTCCTGCACGGCCGCGAGTTCCTCCCGCTGCGTCTCCGGCCTGGTCGTATCGCTCAGGATGAAGAAGTCGAAGCGATCCCCCTGACCGCTCTCCCCCAGCGACTCGTGCATCGCCTGGACCCCCGCGAGGACCCGCCACGGATCTTCGTTGTAGGTCGGCACGAGAAGCGCGGTGCGCTGGGTCAGCGCGGGCAACGGCGCGTCCGGATCGATACCCAGCGGATGCGGACGTTTCGCGAGCAGCATGACGAAACCGGCCAGGGCACTGGAGAACGAGAGCGCGATCCAAGCGAACAGCGCGACGAACAGCACGAGCAGGATACCCTCGAGCACGTCGATGCCACCCCCGCGCAGTACCCACCACACCTGGTAGGTCGCGAAGAGCGTCAACATCGCCGCGATGCCCATCACCAGGGCACGACGTCCGCCGATCCCGGCGGGCGACGTGGGCAGCGGGCGTGACGAAAGACGTCCTGTGCGCAGTTCCTGCACCGGCATGGGCAGGGGCGATTCGAGGGGCAGCCACTCACTCTGCGGGGTGGTGGAAGGCGGGGTTCGGTCGTTCATTGCGGGCTCCAGCGGTACAGCCAGGTTTCGGACAGCGGCGTATGCCCCTCCAGCACGCGCGCATGCAGTTCCACATCATGTCCGTCCCCGTGGGGACGGAATTCGAAGCTCAGTCGCCATCCATCCGCTTCCGGATTCGGATACGCGACCGCATTCACGACGTCGCCATGGGCCGCCCAGACGTCGGGCGTCGGCGTCGTGTCATGGGCCATGGACGCCAGGCGCGTCCCCTCCAGATCGATCACCACCAGGCGTCGCGTTGCATCCGGGGCCGCGCCGATGCGGGTGGCGCCGACGGTGGCCAACGCAGGCTCCCATCGGTGCGTGTCGCACCAGTGCATGCGGTAGTCGAAGCGATACTCGCGGCCGGCACGCAGCGGTTGCTGCGGTCGCCAGAACGCCACGATGTTGTCGTGGTACTCGTCGGCGGTGGGAATCTCCACCAGCGTCACCGCGCCGTCTCCCCACTCGCCCACCGGTTCGATCCAGAGACTGGGGCGCTGGTGGTAGCGCGCCTCGGTGTCGGCGTAATCGGCGAAGCGACGCTTGCGCTGCAGTAGTCCGAAACCACGTGGCTGCCGGTCGACGAACCCGCTTGTGCGCACGCGCGGCGGATTTCCCAGCGGCCGCCAGATCTGCTCGCCTTTGCCGTTGAAGATCGCCAGTCCATCCGAGTCGTGCACGGCAGGCCGGTAGTCGTCGACCCCGGCGCGGTCGCCGGCGTCGAACTCGAACATGCTGGTCAACGGCGCGATACCCGCGCGGGCAAGATCCACGCGCGGATACAGGCGCGACTGCACATCGATGACCGTCTCTCCGCCGGGCCGGATCGCGAAACGGAAAGCGCCGGCGACACTCGGACTGTCGAGCAGGGCATGGACGATCAGATGATCCGCATCGGATGCGGGCTGTTCTATCCAGAAGGCGCGGAACACCGGAAACTCCTCGGCGCCGGGATCGCCGCTGCCCAGCGCCAGTCCGCGCGCGGAAAGGCCGTAGAGGTGTCCCTTGCCCAGCGCGCGGAAGTAACTCGCCCCCAGGAAGACGATCAGTTCGTCGTACACCGTCGCCCGGTTGAGCGGCGTATGCACACGGAATCCCGCAAAGCCGGTGTCCGCGCCCAGTTCCGCGCCGACCCCGGGCGGCAGCGAGAACATCGCGGGCGAGTAGACGAGCGGCGTGGCGGCTCCGTCATGCACCAGGTGAAGATCGATGCGCTGTTTGAACAGGAAACCGCGATGGAACATCTGCAGCTGGAACGGCAGGGCTTCGCGGCGCCAGATCGCCTGGCCCGGATCGAAACGCAGGTCGCGATACGCGTCGTAATCGGCCGCCAACGCCGCAGGCAGGCTGTCACCTGGCGCGCGGAAGGGCTGCTTCGCCATCGCCTGCGCGAGGCGTGGAACCGTTTCCAAGTCAAAGCGTGTGGAGGGTGCGGCGGTGTTCGCTGCTGTCGAAACCTGCGCCAGCGCGCGGGGCATGGTGCCCAGCAACGCCATGGCGAGGACGGATTTCACTGCATCCCGTCGCTGCACGCGGAAGTCTTGCTCGTGGGGTGCGCCCAGTCTAGGCATCCACGCGTGACGAAGATGAAAAGGCTGACGTCGTAAAACCTTCTCCCGTACGCCAAAAACAAACGCGGCCCATCGGGGCCGCGTTTATCTGATGCTTATGAAGCCTGGATGCGTCAGTCGATGTCGAGGAAGCTGCGCAGCTGCTCCGAACGCGACGGGTGACGCAGCTTGCGCAGCGCCTTGGCTTCGATCTGGCGGATACGCTCGCGGGTGACGTCGAACTGCTTGCCGACCTCTTCCAGCGTGTGGTCGGTATTCATGTCGATACCGAACCGCATGCGCAGCACCTTCGCTTCCCGCGGGGTCAGGCCGGCGAGCACGTCGCGGACCGTTTCCGACAGGTTGATGTTGGTGGTGTTCTCGATCGGGGACTCCACGTTGGTGTCCTCGATGAAGTCGCCCAGGTGGGAATCCTCATCGTCGCCGATCGGCGTTTCCATGGAGATCGGTTCCTTCGCGATCTTCATGACCTTGCGGATCTTGTCCTCGGGCATGTCCATTTCCTTGGCCAGCTCTTCCGGCGTGGCCTCTCGGCCGTACTGCTGGAGCATCTGGCGGGAAATGCGGTTGAGCTTGTTGATCGTCTCGATCATGTGCACCGGGATACGGATGGTGCGCGCCTGGTCGGCGATCGAGCGGGTGATCGCCTGGCGGATCCACCAGGTGGCGTAGGTCGAGAACTTGTAGCCGCGGCGGTATTCGAACTTGTCCACCGCCTTCATCAGGCCGATGTTGCCTTCCTGGATCAGGTCGAGGAACTGCAGGCCGCGGTTGGTGTACTTCTTGGCGATGGAGATGACCAGGCGCAGGTTGGCCTCGACCATTTCCTTCTTGGCCTTGCGCGCCTTGGCTTCGCCATAGGCCATCGCACGGCTGATTTCCTTGATGTCGGCCAGCGTCAGGTGCATCGCCTGCTCGACGGCGATGGTGGCTTCCTGCTCGGCGACGATCTGCTCGCGCACGTCGCGCAGGCCCGACGACCACTTCTGCTTGCGCTTCAGCACTTCGTCGACCCAGCCGAGGTTGGTCTGGTTGCCCTCCCAGGCGCGAAGGAATTCCTTGCGCGGCATCTTGGCGACATTGGCGCACAGGTGCAGCACGCGGCGCTCATGGTCCTTCACCTGTGCCACGACTTCGCGCAGCTTGCGGACCAGCGTATCGGTCAGCGGCAACGGGAGCTTCAGGGTGACGAAGGTCTCGCCGAGTTCGGCGCGCAGCTTGGTGACGGCCTTGTTGTCCGCGCCATTTTTGGCATAGGACTTCTTGAACTTGGCGTAGCCGTCGGCCAGCACCTGCATGCGGCGCGCGACCTCTTCCGGATCCGGACCGGTCGGCGCGGCTTCCTCGGCGGTATCGTCGTCGCCGTCTTCTTCGTCCTCGGCGTCTTCGGTCGCGTCAGAGGCTTCTTCAGCGGCCGGTACTTCCGGCGCCGGTTCCTCGACATCGTTGAAGCCGACGACGACTTCGGCCAGGCGCTTCTTGCCGGCCTTGTGCAGTTCGTACTCTTCCAGCAGCAGCTCGATCGACCACGGGAAATTGCCGAGAGAGGCCTGCACCTGGCCCAGGCCTTCCTCGATGCGCTTGGCGATGGCGATTTCGCCTTCGCGGGTCAGCAGCTCGACGGTGCCCATCTCGCGCATGTACATGCGCACGGGATCGGTGGTGCGGCCGCCTTCGGTATCCAGCGAGGTCAGCGCGGCAGCGGCTTCTTCGGCCGCGGTCTCGTCGACTTCGCGGTTGCCGGTGTTGCCGTCGGCCAGCAGCAGGGTTTCGGCATCGGGGGCAACTTCATGGACATCGATGCCCATGCCGTTGATCATGCCGATGATGTCCTCGATCTGCTCCGGGTCGACCAGGTCGTCCGGCAGGTGATCGTTGACTTCGGCGTAGGTCAGATAGCCCTGCTCCAAGCCCTTGCTGATCAAGAGCTTGATATCGGACTGCTGCGCAGGACGTTCGTTGGCCATGGAGGTTGCGCCACCGGGAGTGAGGAAGGGAGAACCCCGTATTATACCAGCCCGGACCGGCTTGGGTTCCTGCAACCTGGTGCCCGGCAAGGGGGAAACGTCAGGGGCGGAGCAGGAAGGTCACGGGCCCGTCGTTGACGAGGCTGATCACCATATGGGCACCGAACTGGCCGGTTTCCACCCTCCCGGCATGCCTTTCCCGGCAGATCGAGACCAAGCGGTTGAATCCCTGTTCAGCCTCGACGGGAGGGGCTGCCGTCGTGAAGCTGGGGCGCATCCCCGACCGCGTATCTGCCGCCAGGGTGAACTGGCTGACCAGCAGCAGGCCGCCGCCCGTCTCGGAAAGTGAGCGGTTCATGCGTCCGGCCTCATCGGCGAACACGCGGTAGCCCAGCAAGCGCTCGGCCATGCGCGCGATCTGCGCGTCGCTGTCCCCCGGCTCGACGGCGACCAGCGCGAGCAACCCGCCGTCGATGGCGCCGATTACCCGTTCGTCGACGGCCACGGAAGCCCGGGTCACACGCTGGATCAGGGAAAGCATGGCGGGATGTCCGGACGGGGAGCGACAGGATAACGTCGCTCCGCGCCCTCGCCGCCGGGGGACCGCCATCCGGGTTGGCTACACTCGACGCATGAAACCGGACACCCTCGCCGCCCTCGGCTACCACGCCGCCGCCCTGCTCGGGCGCCTCCCCTGGTCCTGGCTGCGCACCCTCGGCGACCTGATGGCGTGGGCGTGGCGCAAGGCGGACGCACGCGAGAGCCGGGTGACCCGCCGCAACCTCGAGATCGCCTACCCCGATCTGCTGCCGGGGCAGCGCGAGGAACTGCACCGCGCCATCCTGCGGACAACCTCCCGGCAGGCGCTCGAGACCCTTCGCTTCTGGACCCGACCGCCCGCGGAAAACCTCGCCTACCTGCGCGAACGCCACGGCGAGGCGCTATACGACGCGGCGCTGGCCAGCGGCAAGGGCGTGATCGTCGCAGCGCCGCACTTCGGCAACTGGGAACTGCTCAACCAGTGGCTGGCCTCGCGCGGCCCGCTTGCCATCGTCTACCGCCCGCCGGCCTCGCCGACCGGTGATGCGTTCCTGCTGCGCGTGCGCGGCGCCGACAACATCCGCCAGGTGCGCGCGGAAGGCCCGGCCGTACGCCAATTGTGGAAGGTGCTCAAGGAAGGCGGTGCGGTCGGCATCCTTCCGGACCAGCAGCCCAAGGCCGGCGACGGCGAGTTCGCCCCCTTCTTCGGCACGCAGGCGCTGACGATGACGCTGGTCTCGCGGCTCGCCGAGCGCACCGGCGCGGTCGTCCTGTTCGCTTGGTGCGAGCGGATCGGACCCGGACCGGACTTCGCGCTGCACGTCGAACCCGCTCCCCCGGCGATCGCGGATGCGGATCCGGTGGCGGCGGTCACCGCGCTCAACGAAACCGTCGAGCGGATCGCGCGACGCGATCCCGCGCAGTACCAGTGGACCTACAAACGCTATACGCTGCGGCCTGCGGGCAGCGGCGAGGCCAACCCCTACCGCTGAGGTGAACGAACAGGGGATGACGATGCGGATACGGGGATGGCTGACCGGGATGTTGGCTGGCGTGCTGGCGCTGCCGGCATGGGCGACACAGGATGTGTCCGCGATGAACGACGTGTCGCGGACCTGGGAGCGCTACAGCACGCTGAGCAGCCAGGACAAGGTCGAGTCCGTGGACATGCTGTCGGCGTCCAGCCTTGCGCATGTGGGGTTCCTTCGCGACATGGCGCTGTATGCCTCGACGGAGCAGCTGCGCCGCCTTCCGGTCCTCGACCGTATCGTCGTCTACCTCCTGCGCGCATCGCAGTCCGACGACGCCCTGCAGGCCATGGACGCCCGCGCGGTGGCCACGCTTTGCGTGAGCCGCGGTTGGATCAATGTGCGGGCGTCCCAGGCGGGAATGGCGTTGCCGAGCCTGTCGCACGTCACCCTTCTGGGTGACCAGGCCATCGGGGAACTGAGCCCGCCGACGGAGACACAATTCCATTTCGGGCCGGCGTTCGTGCGCGAAGACGGTCATTGGCGCTTCCTCTACATGTCGATGGTGGGGGATATTTCCGTCGTCATGGACGAGCAGATCCGGCGTACCGGGATGAGCGAATCCCGCGTGCTGGAAATGTCGGTCTCCAATGCACTGAAAGGGCCGGCGCCCAGTCTGGCCACCCTGGACCGCGCGCCACTGGACGACGCCGCCAGGCGCACACGGCTCAACGAGGCCTGGCCCGACTACGACCAATGGCAGCAGCTGCGTGTGCGTGCCATTTTCCGCAAGGCGGAGGACGGCGACGCGCTCGCGCAGTACGCGGCGGGCAACATCACCTACCTGGGCGAGATGCCGGCCGTCGCACCCAAGGACGAGGCGGCCGGACTGGCGTGGTGGGAGAAGGCCAGCCAGAACGGACATGGCCTGGCGGCCTGGATGGCCTTCATGGCGATCACCGACGGAAAAGACGGGCAAACGGATGCGGCGGCGCTGCGCGCCCTGCCCCACCTGCAACGCGCGGCCGCCCAGGGCACGCCAGCCGACGCGTTGCTGGCCCAGTCCAACTACTATCTGGATGGCATGGCCGGGCTGCCGCGCGATTGCAGGCAGGCCGCCGAGTGGGCCACGCGCGCCGAGGAAGCCGGCGTGGAAAGCGCGCGCAACGAGCGCGTCTGGATCTGGGCCACCTGCCCGGTGGACGGCCAACGTGATCCTGCCCAGGCACTGGCACTCGCGCAGTACATGATCGGCCGCGAGGACTCCCTCGGATGGGCTGAACTCGACACGGTGGCTGCGGCACTGGCCGCCAACCGCGACTTCCAGCAGGCGGTCCGGTTCCAGCAGCTTGCCGTGACCAAGATGGGCGCGGATCCGGAATACACCGGCCGCGATCGGGCGGCGATCCTGAAGCGGATGAAGGCGCGCCTGAGCCGCTATCGCGGTGGGCGCGACTATGTGCTCGACTACCGCATGATCGACGAACTCAGGGTAGGCAAGCAGTGACATCCCCCGACATAGATGCATCTCCGAACGACGCGTGGCATGCCTTGCCCGGTCGCGGCGCCTGGCTCGCCGCGCTCGGCGGGGCAGCACTGCTGTTCCCGCTCGGCTTCCCGGTGTTCTTCATCTCCCGATCGATGGATGTCGTCTCGCCCTGGCTCGCCGTGCCGGCGGCCGCCCTCATCGGTGCCGCGGTGGGCGCCTGGGTCGCCGTCAAGCGCCACCGGCGCACGCGCTGGCGCCTCGACGATCGCGGATTCGCGGTGCGCCGCGGCAACTGGTGGCAGAGCGAAACGCACGTGCCCATCTCGCGCGTGCAACACCTCGACCTGAAACGCGGGCCGCTGGAGCGCAGCGCCGGACTGTCCACGCTGGTCGTGCACACGGCCGGCACCCGCATGGCCGCCGTCACCGTGTCGGGCCTGGATGCGGACGATGCAGAGCGGCTGCGCGAGCGGCTGGCGACCCAGGTCGACCACGACGACGCCCTGTGATGGACGGAGCACTCCACGGCGCGCCTCCCGACGAACGCCGCCTGCATCCCTGGTCGTGGCTGTTCGTGCTGTTGCAGCAGCTCAAACAGTTCATCTTCCCGCTGGTCGCGCTGGTGGTGTTCGGCGCGCGCAGGAGCAGTGGCGACGGCGAGCTGTGGGCCTCGTTCGCGCCCATCATCGGCATCACGGTGCTGGTGGTGCTGGCCATCCTGCAGTACTTCACCTATCGCTACACGATCGGGCGCGACGGACTGACCGTACGCGAAGGGCTGCTGCACCGGTCGCGCCGCGAGATCCCGTTCTCGCGCATCCACAACGTAGTCGTGCATCAGTCGCTGCTGCACCGCGTGTTCGGCGTGGCCGAAGTCAGGCTGGAATCGGCCGGCGGCACCAAGCCGGAAGCGCAGATGCGCGTGCTCGGCCTGCACGAGGCGCTGGCGCTGGAGGACCTGGTCCGCCACCAGTCGCATGAGGCCGCGCCGGTTGCCCCTGGACAGGAGGCGGTGCCGCGCGACCAGGGCACCACCCTGCTGTCGTTGTCGACGATGGAAGTCCTGCGGCTGGGCCTGATCTCCAATCGCGGGATGATCGTGGTGGCCGCGGGCTTCGGTGCCGCGTGGCAGATCCTGCCCGAGAGCATGATGGAGCAGTTCTTCCGCCAAGGCGCGAAACAGGCCTACGGCTATGCCGAAGGCCTGCACCTGGGCTGGCTGGCCGGCGCCGCGGGCGGCATCGCCCTGATCGGTGTCGCGCTGGCCCTGGTGCGTCTGCTGTCCGTCGCGCTGGCCCTGTCGCAGTTCCACGGATTCCGCCTGACCGAAGAGCCGCGCCGCCTGATGGTGGAACGCGGCCTGTTCGCACGCCTGCGCACCAGCGTCGCGCGCCGGCGCATCCAGGCGTGGACGCTGCACGAAGGCGTGCTGCACCGCCTGTTCGGTCGCCGCTCGCTGCGCATCGACACGGCGGTCGCCGAAAAATCGGGGCAGCAGGACATGCGCGCGCTTAAGGATGTCGCCCCCATCGCAGCACCCGACGCCTGCGATGCGCTGATCTCCCACCTGTTGCCGCAGGCGCAATGGCCGCGCGACGACTGGCAGGCGGTCGATGCGTCCGCGCGCTGGCGCCTGTGGCTGCCTTCGCTCGCATGGCTGCTGCCGGTGACGGCACTGGTCGCCTGGCAGTTCGGCGCCTGGGTGTGGTTGCCCGGGCTGGCGTGGATGCTTGCGGCCGCCTACGCCGCACGCCGGCAGGCGCATCGGATCGGATGGGCGCTGGACGACCATCTGGTCGCCGTGCGCAGCGGCTGGTGGTCCCGCTACTGGCGCTTCGCCGAGATCGACAAGCTGCAGGCGCTACGCCTGTCGCGCTCGCCGCTGGACCATCGCATGGGGACCGCGACGCTGTGGCTGGACACCGCGGGTGCCAGCGGCATGTCCGCACCGCTGGCGCTGCGCTTCATCCCCGAGGCCGACGCCGTAGCCGTCCACGAGCGACTGATCACCGCGCTGGCGCGGCGACGCCTGCACTGGTGACCCGATGCCGATGCCCCTCCCGACGCCATGACGCCTCCTCTTCCCCTATCCGCGGTGATCATCACCAAGAACGAGGCCGACCGGCTGGGTCGCTGCCTCGCGTCGCTGCAGGGCGTGTGCAGCGAGATCCTGGTGCTGGACTGTGGATCCGATGATGGAACGGTCGAACTGGCGCGGTCGCATGGCGCGCGTGTCGAGCACCAGGACTGGCTGGGGTTCGCCGGCCAGAAGAACGAGGCCATCCGCCGCGCCACCCAACCCTGGCTGTTGCTGATGGATGCGGACGAGTGGCTCGCCGACGGCAGCGAGGCGCCGCTGCGCGCGCTGTTCGCCAGCGGCGCCATCGAGCAGGCCGATGTGTGGAAGTTGAAGCGATGCAACTGGTTCCTGGGCCGCATGCTGAGCGGATTCGAGCGCACCGAGCGGCTGGTGCGGCCGGACCATCGCTACCTGCCGATGCGCGTGCATGAGAAACCCGACCTCGCCGGCAAGCGGGTGAAGGACAGCGACATCGTCATCGAGCACAACACGGCGCGCACGCTGGACGCGCATCGCGCCAAGAACGACCGCTATGCGCGCCTGTGGGCCGAACAGCGGCACGAGGACGGCAAGCGCTGCTCCGCGATCAGCCCATGGACGCATGCGGCCGCCTACTGGTTGAAGATGTACCTGCTGCGCGGTGCCTGGCGCGACGGTCGCCAGGGCTGGTGGTTCCATGCCAGCCACGCGCGCGCCGTGATCCGCAAGTATCGACATCTGCATGAGCTGGGGAAGGCCGCTTGACCGTGAACGACATGACCTCCGCGCCGCCCCTGGTCGTGCGCTGCGGCGCCTTCGGCGACGTGGTGATGCTGACCACCATGGTCCGGCTGCTGCATGCACGGTATGGCCAGCGTGTCGACGTGCTGGGCTCCGGGGGTTGGACCGGACCCCTGCTGGAGCCCCTGCCGGAGATTGGACACGTCCGGATCGTCACCAGCCGCAACACGCCCTACCTGCTCTGTCCCAGCCAGTGGGCCGCCGTCCGCTGGCTGCGGGCACGGGGCCGCGGCCCCGTCTACGTCTGCGACACCGATGCCGCGACCCTGCAGCTGCTGACGCGCGCCGGCCTGCATCCGGACGACCGCGTGCAACGCACCCGCGACGACGACGAAAGCGACGGCATCACGCGTCTGTGGCCGGACCGTTGGCTGCGGATCGGCATGCGCGATCCAGACCACACGTATCCGACGCGCGAGGTCGATCCGCTCGCGTACCGCTATCCGCGCCTGCAGATCACCGAAGAGGATCGCCGCGACCTCGCCCAATGGCGTGCCGGACAGGGACTGGAAGGCCCCTGCGTGCTGTTCCAGCCCGGCAACAAGCGCACGCACAAGCGGGGCAATGTGGCGACGGCCTCGCACCCCAAGTACTGGCCGCCGCAGGCATGGGCTGCGCTGGCGGCATCGGTCTGGCGCGATCTGCCCGAGGCGCGCATCGTGCTGTGCGGATCGCCCGCCGAGCACGCGGTACTGGAAGAGATCGCGACCGCAGCCGGTCGCGATCCCCGCATGCACAACGCCGCACGCGAACTGCCGATCCCGCGCCTGCTCGCGCTGCTTGAGCAGGCGCACAGCCTGGTCTCGGTCGACACCGGGCCCGCGCACGCGGCCGCCGCGCTCGGTTGCCCTCTGGTCGTCATGTTCGGCGCCGCCTCTCCGGCGAAATGGCGCCCGATCGGACCCGGCGCGATCACCGTACTCGGCGGCGAGCAGGGCGAGGCCAGCCGTGTGCGCGACATCCCCGCCGCGGACGTGATCGCAGCCTGGGAGGCGCTGCCGACCCGAGCGGCGGGCTGATTCCCCGGATTCAGCCCGCCTTGGACGAGGCGGTCTTGTCGATGCCGTACGGCGTCCAGGTGATGCGCTGCGCGCGCGTCTGCGCGCGGATGGCGAGGTTGCGTTCCACCGACTCGCGGGTCTTGTAGCCACGCGCATGATCCAGGTGCACGCAGATGGCGCGGTGGCGGACCTGCTTGCCGCGGACGCCATGATTCTCCAGCCGTTCGCCCAGCTCGCGATCCGGCCCGCCGTACTTCATCCGCTCGTCGTAGCCGTTGATCGCCAGCAGATCCGACTTCCATGCCGATGAATTGCAGTTGTTGAACGTCGGCCGCGTCGTGGTGACGGTGTCCAGCCATCGGCCTGTCAGCGCGCCCGCGCCCAGTTTCAGCGTGTTCGACAGGCCGAGACGATCCTGTGCGCGCAGCCAGCCGCGATCGAAGGCGCGTCCGTCACGGATATCGTCGGCGCCGATCGCCTTGCTGAGTTTCATGCTCAGCTTGCAGTAACCGCCGGAAAGGAATCGCCCCGGCTCCGCCTGCTCGGCGTGGATCTGCACGAAATCACGCCGCGGGATGCAGTCACCGTCGGTGAACAGGAGGTAGTCGTGCCGCGCTTCCAGGATGGCTACGTTGAGGATTTCCTGGCGCCGATAGCCCTCGTCTTCGTGCCAGACATGCCGCAACGGCACCGGATAGTCGGCGGCGAACCGCTCCACCAGCGCGCGGGTCGATGCGCGCGATCCGTCGTCTGCCACGATCAGCTCGAAATCGCGCCAGGTCTGGCAGCGGTAGCCCAGCAGGACTTTCTCCAGCCATTCCTCGGCGTTGTACGTACTGGCGATGACGGTGATCTTCATGGTGCCCTCCACACGTGCACGGCGTCGATGCCCCCTCGGCTCGACGCTCGTTCCCAAATGGATTGTCCCTCGCCCAGATGACAGCCGGTAGTGCCTTCCGTCCCGGCCTCAGGCCGGACCCCAGTACCCGATGCGCCGGCGAATCTTCAACTTGCGCCACAGGTTCATCGGCTTGGACTTGCGGTTGCGTGAACCCGCCGCGATGAACGCATCGATGGCATCCAGCACGCGCTCGCTGGAGCGGCCGTCGCGGTACGGGTGGATGCTGTCGGCATACGCGACGATGGCCTGCATCAGTTCCGGCGGCCTCGACAGCGCGCGGCGGATCGCCGGCTCGAACTGGGCCGCATCGTCGATGTCGATCAGCTGCGGACCCGGGCGCCGGTTCTTGAACGTCACCACCGGCTTGTGCGTGAGCAGGAACTCGTTGAGCGCGGACGAGGTGTCCGAACACATCATGTCCACCTGCGGAAACAGGTCGAGGATGTTGTCGTCGTCGGCGAAACGCAGGTGCTCGTTCTCGATCGCGCGGAACTTCGCCACGGTGTCCGGATTCATCTTCGGATGGAAGGTCACGATCCACTTCCATTCACCGCCGCGCGACAGCCGCTTCACTTCTTCGTACAGCGTCTCCGCCGCGCTCCAGGAGGGCGAGAACGTGGAGTGATACAGGATGACGGGCGGTTTGCGCACCGGGGGCAGGCCACCGGCGATATCCTGCATGAAGGGGTCGATCTTCGGCCAGCCGGTCTCGACGACCTTGAAATGGCCCACGCGCTCGGCGATCTCGGAGAACGCGCGGGTGTCGTTGGGCCCGGTGGTGCAGTACAGATCGAAGAATCCGCGGATATAGATATGCCGCGGCTTGCCGGCATCGAAACCATGGAAGGTTTCGACCTTCACCCCCGGGAAGAAGTGCGGCACCGCGTTGCTGCCGGTGATCACCGCAATGGCGTTCCAGCGCCGCACCTCTTCGGTCGTGGTCAGCAGCTTCTCGTCCGGACGCAGGTCTTCGGCGCCGGGACCATCGAAGAACCACGCCGCCTCGCCGCCGCGTGCGCGGATGGCGTCCTGCAGCGGGCGCAGGATGGCGAGCGCGTAGCGCTCCGAGCCGTAGAGGAGATAGTGCTTGGCCATCAGTGTTCCAGTTCGTGGCGGGCGAGCTTGCGGTGCGCGGCGTCGACGGAGGCGGGATTGCGCTGCATCTCGTAGTAGCGCATGCGCTTGTAGGTGGCGTAGCTGGCCGCGGTCTGCGCGATGATGAAGCCGCGCCAGCCGTCCAGAAACGCCAGGCGCAACAGGTAGTCCTTGATGAAGCTGGACAGATAGACCAGGGGCGTCAGCCACATGCGGACCGGCCGCTGCTTGTCGCGCCAGTCGAGCGCCTTCAGTTCGCTGTAACGCAACACCTTCAGCTGCTTGTGCACCAGGCTGGGGTTGTCGGCGTGGTTGAACGGCGCCTTGAACTCCACCGTCTCGCCATCGAATCGCAGGGATTCATGCACGCGTGCATCGGTCCAGCGCGCGCGGCCGCGATGGTAGATGCGAGCCGACCGCTCCCCGACCATCGGCCGGTACCAGCGCATCGGCGCCCCCATCAGCCAGGTACGGCGCCGCAACCAGGCACCGGCCTTCCCCGATGCCATCAGTGCAGGCAGCTCCTCCTCGAGTTGCGCGGCAAGTTCCGGAGACAGGAACTCGTCGGCATCCAGGACCAGGATCCAGTCGTGGGCGGCGTGAATGCTCGCGGCATTGCGCTGCGGCCCGAAGCCCAGCCAGTCCTGGTGCACCACCCTGGCGCCATGGGCCTGCGCGATAGCGATGGTGCCGTCGGTGCTGCCGCTGTCAACGATCAGCTTTTCTGCGACGAAGGACACACTATCCAGGCATCTGCCGATGTTGGCCGCCTCGTTCTGGGTGATGACGACTAGGGACAGGGGCAGCGGCGACATGGTCACATTCTAGGGCCCAGACCAGATCGGCGGCGAGCCCCACGAAACCTGCGTTTCGCCGTGTATCTGACTGACGGCTGTCTCACCTGCGGGCGCCACCTAGCGCTGACACGCGCGCCCCGGACAATTGTGACTTCACCCTGACCCCCCCACCCCCCATGCAGCGCACTTTGGTCGTCGGCGGCGCCGGCTCTCCTGCGTCTCGCGGCTCGCACGATTGGTCTCGCCAGCATGACTGATCGCCCCCTGATGCAGCAGGCTGAGAACGCTGGATCTCCTCGCGCCTCCGCCACGGTCGACGCGGATGGCCTTCGTCCCGACCGACCGCCGATGAAGATCGCGGTTGTCTCCATGACACCCGTCTTTCCCGCCAAGGCAGGCCATAGCGTCCGCATTCTGCAACTGTGCAAGGCGATCAAGACGCTCGGCCATGAATTGACGTTCATCCACTTCACATCGAAGCTGGATACACAGAAGCCAGATACGGCTTCTCATGTGGCGTTCTTCGGCACGCAGGATTTCCTGCACCTGGACAACGGAAGACGGCTGTCGCGCGCTGCCTTCTGGTTCCGCGGCAAGCTGTTGCGTCGAAGACGGAAGATTCTGCGCAGGCTGGGAAACGACCGTAGCCACTACTCACGCCTGGATGAGAGCTGGCGGGAGGCCTGGACCCTCCAGCTACAGGGACTGAAGCGGGAATTCGATGCAGTCATCGTCGAGTACGCGGTCAATTCGCGGGCGCTGGATGCATTTCCGGCCACCACGCGCAAATTGCTGGACACGCATGATTCCTTCGCCGACAGGCACCGCGCCTTCGTTGCAAGGGGTTTCCGCAAGGGATACTGGGTTTCACTCACCCGCGACGAGGAAAACAGGGGCCTGCGACGCGCCGATGCCGCCATTGCCATCCAGCGGGAAGAAGCGGAGAACTTCCGCAAACAGCTGGGGGAGAACCACCAGGGCGAACGCAATCCGGATATCGCCGTCGTCAGTCACTTCATCGGCCTTGACCAGGCGGTGTCCGATCATGGCGCCGATCATGTGGCGCTGTACCTCGGCACCAACATGCTCTCGAACCAGATCTCCTTGCGGCAGTTCCTCGATCACGTGTTGCCGCGCGTTGTAAGCGAGATCCCTGATTTCAGGCTGAGAGTCGCCGGCTCCATCTGCAACTGGCTGCCAGATCTTCCGAATGTGGAGAAGCTGGGCTTTGTCGACGACCTCCACCAGGCGTTCGCTCGAACGCCCCTGTCGGTCAACCCGACGGTCGCAGGTACGGGCATCAACATCAAGCTGCTGGACGCCATGGGCTCCGGGATTGCGACCGTTTCAACAGCCACTGGCGTCCGTGGCCTGCCGGAAGACTTCAGGAATGGCGTCGTCGTCGTGGCGGACCAGGATCATCAGGCGTTCGCCGACGAAATCGTCCGCCTGTCCAGGGATGCCGCGGCGCGGCGCACGATGGGCCAGGCCGCCTTTGCCGACGCCCAGCGCTGGAATGCCCGTCAGCTGGCCGCGCTGGAGTGCTGCCTCCGGGGCGGCGAACGCACGCCGGAAGCTGCCCAGTGACGCCCCTGCTCCGCCGACCCGCAGGCACGCTGAGGCGCGCCTCCCGACGGGCAAGAAACACGCGGCGAATCGACGTCCACAAGTTCTACCGGCATCGGGAAGAAGAGCCATTGCGACTCACGATGACGCCCTTTCTCTATTGCGCTTTCACCGGCCGGCTCCCCGCATGAAACTGCTGTACACCAATTTCCACAGCGGTAGCGGTGGCGGCCACACGACGTACATCCGCGAACTGGCGCGCGGGTTGGCGCAGCGCCATGACGTGCATGTGGCAGTCCCCGGAGAGAGCCGCCTGTTCCGCGAAACCCAGGCGTTCCCGAACGTCAGTGCGTTCGCCCAGACCTACCCCAACGGACTGCGCCGCTGGCGGGCGCGCCAGCGCGCTCGCGCGAGGCTGCACGCGTATCTCGCCGAACATCGCTTCGATATCGTGCACGTCAATGGCTCCGCGGACCACCGCCTGGTGATGGCCGCACTGCGGGGATTGAAGCATCGCCCCCGCATCGTCGTTACGAAGCACAACACCAAATCGATGGTGGGGCTGCAGCATCTGTGGCGCGCACGCTTCGGAGCCGACAAGGCCATCGCTGTCTGCGATTACGTTCTCCGCCAGTTGCACGCGACACCCTACCGCCGTTGCGATCCGGAGACCGTTCACAACGGCGTCGACACCGCCTTCTACTCGCCGCCTCTAACGCACCCCAGCCACCGTGGCGGAGTACGGCTGCGGATTGGCAGCAACGCCGGTACGGCGGACTACAAGGGCTGGACCGACCTGGTTTCCGCATTGATGTTGCTGTCCGACGAAGACCGTCGGCGCGTCGATGTCGTCATTGCCGGGCACCCTCCATCGCAGTCGCAACACCAGCTGCTGGAACAGTCGGGCCTGCGCGAGCACTTCCATTTCCCCGGCATGCTTGACGATGTCCGTCCGATGATCGCTTCGCTGGATGCCGGCTTCGTGCTGTCCTACGATGTCGAGACGATCTCGTTCGCTTGCCGCGAAATGATGGCGATGGGAAAACCCGTGATGGTGACCAACTACGCGGGTTTGCCTGAAAACGTGCGTGATGGCGAGGACGGCTGGGTCGTGCCGGTACACGACCACGAGGCGATGGCGAAGGCGTTGCGCTCCATGCTGGAAGACCGCGAGGATCTGTGGCGGCGAGGGCGGGCCGCGCGCGAACACGCAGTGGCCGAGTTCGGCATCGATCGATTCATTCGGCGGACGGAGAACATCTATCTTCAGCTCCTGGTTAGCTCCGAGTCATCGACCGACCCAGGAAGCGACCCGCGCCTTCAGCCTGTCGGGACTGCTCTTCCGGAGAGAGGAAGCAAGCAACACCGACCTCGATGGCCGACGCCGCCATCCACCGACGCCACCTAGTCCCCGCTTCCAGCCCTCACCTCCGACAGGGATAGCGGAGCGCATGCCTGCGGTGGGCCCGCAGCGAGGCCTGCCGCGAAGATCGCCCCCTGTGCCGTTTTGTCGCCGTGCACCTGCCGTCGCAGGAGCGCAGGGATTGTCCCGATGAAGATCGCTGCGCACACACGGCTTCTACGGTCCAGCCAGCGCCGCATGCGCTGGCAGTCCCGTCACCCCCGTTGCGCTACCCGGACACGCCATTGATTTGCTTTGGCGGCAAGGCGCTCCCCAGCAACAGTCCCACGAACACGACGAAGGCACTGGTACTGAGCGCATGGGCGAACATCGACTGTGTCAGTCCCGACACCATGTAGGTAGCTACCAGCATGCAAACCGTCCATGCCGGCCCGATGGGCACATGAAGGTGTTCGCGCCGGATCTGTCGTGCAGCCACCCACAGCGGCGCCAGGTACAGTATCGCCAGGCCGGCGACGCCAATCAGCCCCATTGTCGCCCCCCATTGCGCAAGGTCGTTGTGCGCGTGACCCAGCCCGCAGAAGTGCCGCTGCGCATCCTCGCAATACGTGCTGGCATCGATCCGGTCGGCAAAAGTCCCAACCCCCGCACCTGTCAGCGGCGACTCGCGGAACGCGTCCCACGCGACCGACAACAACGCCATGCGCGCACTGATGGGCTGGTCTACTTCGCCGACAGCGAAGCCGGACACATCGTCGTGAAGTTGGTCGAGCCGGAACTGACTGGACAGCCATGGCACCGTCCACATGGCGACAAACAGCGCACACAGCAGGCAGACCGCGCCCCCCAGACGCCACCAGCGATGGCGGGACGCTGTGCCGACCAGCAGCATCAGCATCACCAGCCCGAGTCCGGGCAGAACCCCGCGACTGCCGCTGAGGATGACCACCACATTGGCGAGCACGATCGCGATGGCCAGCAGCAACTTCAAGGCTCTGCCGTCATGGGCCGGACGACAGAACACGGCGATGACCAGCAGCGCCAGCACCGCATTGGCGAACACGATCGGGTTCGCATCGCTGCTGGCCCGTTCGACGCCCAGCGACATCTGCGCAATGGAAACGACGAACGCGATCAGCAAGCCCGTCAACGCGCCGTACCACAAGCCTGACATGCGCACACGCGTCGTCCATGCGAGCCACGCACACCACGGCAGCAGCAACGCGCGCGATGGATTGTCCAGCACCGATAACGGCGCGCCATCCATCCACATGGACACTGCCACGACCGCAACCACCCCCAGCGCGGCCGCCAACAGGATGTACAGCGCCTGCGGCACAGGCCGCCGGCTCCGCCAGGCGTTGGGCAAGGCCAGCACCGTTGCGGCCAGCATCAACACGGCGAAGACCGAAAGGCCTTTCGGCACCACCAGCAACGCGGCTGCGCTGAATCCGGCAAGCCACGCCAACCCGCGCGCGACATCCTGTCGACGTGTACTCCTTTCCTGCATGTCCTCGGGTCCTGCGAATGGCAACAGCACGATCATGAAAGCAGCGGCCCGGAAACCTCCTGGGTCAGGAAGTCTGCGCCATCCCCTTCGCCACAACGTCAACGTGGCGTGAATCGATGGCCTGCCGGCACGCGGGAAGTATGCCGCATGCCAAGAATCCGCGAACGCCCGTTACCGTGAGATGGGAGATCGGCGCGGCATCCTGCAACGCGACTCACGCTTTGCGCATCGACGCGTAGAAGAATCCATCCATGTCCTGTTCGCCGGGCAGGCGCTGGCGCCCTGCGCCGTCGAGATGACCCCAATGCTCTCCCACGGGCTCGATCCGTGCGTCAGGATGTCGCACGCGGAAAGCATCGATCTGATCCGCGTTCTCCCTGCGCAGCAGGGAACAGGTCGCGTAGACCAATCGCCCCCCCGGACGCAGCACGTGCCAGGCCGCATCGAGCAGGCGCGCCTGCAGAGCGACCAGCGCCGCCAGGTCTTCGGGGCGCCGGTGCAGCAGCACGTCCGGCTGGCGGCGCACGATGCCGGTCGCCGAACAGGGCGCATCCAGCAACACCGCATCGAAAAACTGCCCGTCCCACCATGCCACCGTGTCCGCGGCATCCGCGGCGCGCAGCTGCGCATCCGCACCCACGCGCTGCAGCGTTTCGCGCACGCGCTGCAGGCGCCGGTCGTCGACATCCAGCGCGAGCACCTGCAGCGTCGGGTCGCGCTCGAGCAGATGCGCGGTCTTGCCCCCGGGTGCCGCGCACATATCGAGTACGCGTGCACCCTGCGGCAGATCGTGGAACAGATCGGCAACGCACTGCGCCGCCCCATCCTGCACGGAGACATCGCCAGCGGCGAAGCCCGGCAATGCCGTGGCCGCCACCGGTGCATCCAGTACCAGGGCATCGAGCACGCCATCCGCCGGCGCGGCGGTGATGCCCGCCTCCTCCAGGCGTTCCAGGTAGGCCTCACGGGTAAGACGCCGCCGGTTGACCCGCAACCAGAGCGGTGCCTCCTGGTGGCTGGCCGCGAAGATCGCGTCCGCCTGCGCCGGCCAGTCCTCGCGTACCTGCTGCCGCAGCCAGACCGGCCACAGGGCGTCGGCAGGCGCGGAGGGCAACCCTTCGCGTTGCGCGCGCCGGAGCAGCGCGTTCACCAGCTTGTCCTGATGGGGACGGCCGAGGGCACGCACCGCCTCGACGGTGGCCGACAGGGCCGCATGCGCCGGCAATCCCATCACCACCACCTGCGCGAAGCCCACATGCAGCAACGCGCGTAGTTCGTTGTCGGCGCGCCCCAGCGGCTTGGACATCCACGACGTCAATGCCGCCTCGCTGCGGGCGCGCGATCGCAGTGCCGCGAAACAGATCGCCTCAAGCAGCGCGCGATCGCGGGCGTCCTCAATGCGGGGCAGGTTCGTGGCCAGTTCCGCCTTCAGCGAGCGGCCGCGGTGCATCACCGCATCCACCACCCTGGCGGCCATCACGCGCACCGCGACGCCGGCCTGCGTACTCACGGCGACACCAGGTCCCGTCGCGCGTTGAGGTAATCCGCGACCGTGATCGCCTTGCCGCCCTCGCGCTGGACGACGCGCACGCGCAGCACGCCCTCGCCACAGGCGATATCCAGGCCCTGTCGGCTGGCGGCCAGCAAGCTGCCCGGCGACGCGGCATGCGCCTGCCCGACCGCCACGGCGCCGTGGATGCGCAGACGTTCGCCGGCGACCTGCGCTTCGGCGATCGGCCATGGGTTGAAGGCGCGCACCTTGCGCGCCAGCACCTCGGCAGGCTGCGTCCAGTCCAGCTTCGCCTCTGCCTTGTCCAGCTTGTGCGCGTACTCGACGCCCACCTCCGACTGCGGGTGCGGCGGCAGACGGACACCCGCGCGCAGCAGACCCAGCGCATCGCGCAGCACCTGCGCGCCAAGGTCCGACAGACGGTCATGCAACTGACCACCCGTGTCGTCCGGCCCGATCGGCAGGCTCTGAGCCAGTAGCACCGGTCCGGTGTCCAGGCCCGCTTCCATCTGCATCAGGCAGACGCCGGTCTCGTCATCACCGGCCTCGATCGCACGCTGGATGGGAGCCGCACCGCGCCACCGCGGCAGCAGCGAGGCGTGTACGTTCCAGCAACCGTACTGCGGGATGTCGAGCACCGCCTGCGGCAGGATCAGACCGTAGGCGACCACGATCATCACGTCCGGCTGCATCTCGCGCAGCGCGTCCTGGGTGGATTTCTTCTTCAGCGACAGCGGCTGCAGCACCGGGATGCCGCGCTGGATCGCTTCCAGCTTCACCGGCGACGGCGTCAGCCCGCGCCCGCGACCGGCAGGACGGTCGGGCTGGGTATAGACCGCGACCACCTCATGGTGGGCATGCGCCGCGCGGAGGCTGGGCACGGCAAACGCCGGCGTGCCGGCGAAGATGATTCTCATGGGAGTGCGGGTTCCGGAAAGGGGGATGAAGCGGGCGGGGACACCCCGGTCACCCGATCCCGCCGCAGGTGCACGTCAGGCGACGTGCTTGCGCTGCTTGGCCAGCTTCTTGCGCACCATCTCGCGCTTCAGCGGCGAGAGGTAGTCGACGAACAACTTGCCATCCAGGTGGTCCATCTCGTGCTGGATGCACACCGCCAGCAGGCCGTCGGCACGCAGCTCCTGCGGTTGGCCCTGGCGGTCAAGAAAACTTACGGTGATCTCGTCGGCGCGGGTAACGTCCGCGAAGATGCCGGGCACCGACAGGCAGCCTTCCTGGTAGACCTGTTCGCCCAGCTTGTCGCTCAGTTCGGGGTTGATGAAGACCTGCGGCTGGTTCTTCTCTTCGCTGATGTCGATGACCATGAAGCGCTGGTGCACGTCCACCTGGCTGGCGGCCAGGCCGATGCCGGGCGCGTCGTACATGGTCTCGAACATGTCGTCGAGCAGGCGCTGGAATGCGGGCGTCGTCACATGTCCGGCGTCGACCGCTGCCGCCTTCGTGCGCAGGCGCGGATCGGGGAATTCGAGGATGGGGAGCAGGGCCATGGTACGTCTCGGTATGGGGGCGCCAGTGGAATCCGGCAAGGCCTCACGAATTCTAACGCGGGCGCTTGCGTTGCGCCGGGTTTTCTGGACTATAGTGCTGACCACCTGTCGGGGAATCAGGTAGATACCGCCATGTTTAAATGTTTTCGTACGGTTTTCGCCGTTGCGGTGCTGACCGTCGGCACCTATGCGGCTGCCGCCGAGATGGCGGAACGCCATCCTGATACCTACGTGGTCAAGCGTGGCGACACGCTGTGGGACATCTCGGCCCGCTTCCTCAAGAAGCCGTGGCTGTGGCCGGAGATCTGGCAGGCCAACCCGCAGATCCAGAACCCGCACCTGATCTATCCGGGCGACGTCATCAGCCTGGCCTACCTGGACCGCGTCGCGGTGCAGCCGGGTCCGCGCCAGGAAGCGCCGCTCAATGCCATTCCGCTGTCCGACATCGAGGCCTACCTGAAGGATCGCCGCATCGTCGACAGCTTCGACCACCTGCCGCATGTGGCAGCGCTGGAAGAGGACCGCCTGCGCGGTTCCGGTGGCCACAACATCTACGTGCGTGGCCTCGATGGCGCGCAGGCCGGCCAGCGCTTCCTGGTCGTGCGTCCCACCGCCCGGTTCACCGACAACCCGCGCGCCCAGGACCTGGATTTCCGCGGCAAGTCCATCCGCGGCGAAGTGGACCAGTGGAAGGACATCGTCGAGCAGACAGGCAAGGGTGCTTTCCTGGGCTACGAACTTGCCAAGGTCAACGTGGCGACCTTCACCCGCGGCGTCGTGCCGGGCACCGAAGTCAGCACGCTGGTGGCCGATATCGGCGGCCATGAAGTGCGCGTCGGCGATCGACTGATCCCGGTCGATGCCCAGCCCTACGATCTGCACTTCTTCCCGCACCCGCCCGCCGCCGATCCGGCCGGCAAGCTGCGTGTGCTGGCGGTGGCTGATGCCCTCACCTCCGGAGGCACCCGCGACGTGATCGCCATTTCCGGCGGCCGCCTGGATGGCGTGGACAACGGCACGGTGTTCTCTATCTGGCGCAACGGCAACCACACCGCCAACCGCATGGCGCATCCGGAATCCTCACGCATCAGCGAGTCGACGAAGTCGGGTGCCGGTCGCGTGAGCCTGCCGGACGAGTACGCCAGCCATGCGATGGTGTTCCGCACGTTCGACAAGGTCAGCTACGCGCTGGTGATGGAAGGCGTGGACGTCACGCGTGTCGGCTACGAGCTGAAGCACCCCGACGCGACGTACTGACGCGGGTCAGGCAAGTCCTACGCAACACCGCGACGGCGCCCGAGGGCGCCGTCGTCGTTCCGGGCCTACGCTGGCCCGCATGCCCAACGAAGACACGATGGCCCTGGCCCGGCTGGTCCTGGCCGGCGGCCCCGTCCTGCCCCGCCGCCGCCTGCTGGAGCGGTGGCGATCGCCTGCCGCCGCGGTCGCGGCGGGTGCGCGCGCATGGCGGGAGGAAGGACTGGACGCGGCCCAGACAGCGCGCCTGCAGGGCGACGACATCCACCCTGCACTTGCTCGTACGCAGCATTGGCTGCAGGTCTCCGGCCACCATCTGCTGGGCTGGCAGGATGCGGACTACCCCGCCCAGTTGCGCGCGATGTCCAGCCCACCGCTCGCGCTGTTCGTCGATGGCGACCCCACCCTGCTCTGGCGCCCCGCGGTCGCCATCGTTGGCAGCCGCAGCCCGACCAGCGGCGGCCGCGACAATGCCCACTACTTCGCGCGCGCGCTCGCTTCGGCAGGGATCGTCGTGGTCAGCGGCATGGCACGGGGTATCGATGCGGCAGCACACGAAGCCGCACTGGCAGCGGGCAGCGGCACGACGGTGGCGGTGGTCGGCACGGGTCCCGACATCGCCTATCCGCCCACCCACGACCGCCTCCGCGACCGGCTGGCCATGCAGGGCGCCGTGGTCAGCGAGCATCCTCCCGGTACGCCCGCGGTGCGCAGCCACTTCCCGGCCCGCAACCGGATCCTCGCCGGGCTGGCGCTGGGCACGCTGGTCATCGAGGCGGCCGAACAATCCGGGGCGCTGATTACCGCCCGACAAGCCGGTGAAGCCGGACGCGAGGTCTTTGCCGTTCCCGGCTCGATCCACAACCCCAAGGCCCGTGGCTGCCATCGGCTGATCCGCGACGGCGCCGCCCTCGTCGAAGACCCCCGTGAAGTCGTCGATGCCCTCGTCCACTTGGCGGCGGACCTCGCCGACGCCCTGCGTGCCCGGCTTGGCGAGGCTGAATCGGGGGTGATCGCAGGCCCGGGAGAGACGCCCCTGCGTCTGGATGCCGACTACCAGCGATTGTGGGACGCACTCGGTCATGACCCAACAGGTATGGATCAGCTCGTCTCACGGACCGGATTGACGGCCGCAGAACTGTCCTCCATGCTGCTGGTCATGGAACTGGATGGCTTAGTAACGGCGGAACACGGCCGATACCAGAGAAAGACCGGTTTCTTCACCTCCACAGCGTCGTTGACGCAGGCCGAGGGGCAATGAAAGAGAGCATCCTGGATGTACTGCTGTACCTGTTCGAACACTACTTCACCGAAGATGCGGACCCCGTCCGCGACCGCGACTCTCTCCAGAACGGCCTGATCCAGGCCGGCTTCAGCCCCACCGAGATCAGCAAGGCCTTCGACTGGCTCGACGCGCTCGCCGACCAGCGGCCCGCGGCATCCACGCCGCGCGTCGGTGGCCCGACCCGCGTCTTCCACGGTCCGGAACTCGAGAAGCTGGACGTCGACTGCCGCGGCTTCCTGCTGTTCCTGGAACAGCATGGCGTCCTCGACGCGGACCAGCGCGAGCTGGTGCTGGACCGCGCCATGGCGCTGGACCAGGACGAGCTGGACCTGGACGACCTGAAGTGGGTCGTGCTGATGGTGCTGTTCAACCAGCCGGGTTCCGAAGCCGCCTACGCGTGGATGGAAACCCAGATGTTTGCCGACGAGCCCGAGCCGGTACACTGAGGCGTTGATCCGCTTCAGGGGGAAGCATGTCGGGTTGGTATTACGCCGACCGGAACCGTGAGCAGCACGGTCCGGTCTCGTCGGATGAACTGGTCACCCACTTCCGTTACGGACGCGTCGCGCTGGACAGCCTGGTCTGGCGCGACGGCATGTCGCAATGGCAGCCACTGCGCGATTTCGCCGACGAGCTCGGCCTGAATCCCTCCCCTGCGGAAGCGACCATCACGCCGCCCCCGGTGCCGCCTACGCCCTCCGCGCCCGCCGGCACCTCGCCGCACGACCGTCTTTTGCGTACCCCCGTGGCGCCTGCACCCAAGCCGCGCATGTCGGGCGGCAAGATCGCGCTGATCGTTATCGCTGTGCTGCTGGTGCCCTGCCTGGGCATCGGCGCGATCCTCGCCGCGATCTCGATTCCCGCGTACAACGACTACACGATGCGCGCCAAAGTGACGCAGGCCATCGCCGAGAGCCAGACGCTCAAGCAGCACGTGGAGGCCGTCCGCGTCGGCGGTGGGCGTTGCCCTGGCAATGGCGAGGACGGCATCGGTACGCCGGAGAGCTACGCCAGCACCTACATCACGCGCGCGACCGTCGGCGAGTTCGACGATGGCACCTGCGGCTTCGAGCTGGAATTCCGCAACACCGGCAACACCGAGATCGATGGCGGCAAACTGTGGTGGGATCTGGGCAGCGAGCACAGCCAATGGCAGTGCTCGTCGGAGATCCCAGACAAGTGGCTGCCGCTGGACTGCCGCGGCTGAACAACGTCAGCGTGGCGACGCGGGCCACGCTTTTCATCGGGGAATGATGCAATGACGCAGTGGTACTACGCCGACGCCGGTGGGCATCGGCAGGGGCCGTTCTCGGCCGAGGAACTGGAAAGCCACGTGCGCCACGCGCGCCTGCACGCGGCATCGCTGGTGTGGCGCGACGGCCTGCAGGAGTGGCAGCCGTTGTCCACGGTCGCGGCGGAACTCAACCTGCAGCTCGACGCACCGGCCGCCCCCATCGCGGACGCCGCGGTGCCGGCGGCGGATGCGCCGTATACGCCGCCGACCGCCGACCTGGCCGCGTTGCAGCCCGTCATCGCTGGCGGCCACATCGTGCACGCGGGCTTGTGGAAGCGCTTCGCCGCCAGCTTCATCGACAGCATCGTCACCACCATCATCAGCTATGCGCTGATGATCCCGCTGATGCTCATCGGCGTCGGCGTGATGGGGGCCGGCGGCTCCGACAATCCGTTCGCTGCCGGGGCTGGCATCGCCTCGATGCTCGCGATCTATCCGATCCTGTTCCTCGCGCCCTGCATCTACTTCGGCTGGATGCAGTCGTCCTCACTGCAGGCCAGCCTGGGTAAGCTGGCGGTCGGCATCAAGGTGGTCCGCACTGACGGCCAGCGCACCAGCTTCTGGCGCGGCTTCCTGCGCTCGCTGGCGTATCTGGTCTTCAGCATGGTCACCTGCGGCCTGGGCGTACTGATCTCCGGCCTGATGGTCGCGTTCACCGAGCGCAAGCAGGCGCTGCACGACATGATCTGCGACACGCTGGTGGTCGACAAATGGGCCTTCACTGCGTTCCCGGAACGCCAGCGCGACGAACTGGGCGTGGTGACCATCGTGATCCTGGTCCTGGCCGCGCTGATGATCCTCGGCAGCCTGGCGATCTACGGCTTCATGGGCGCGATGATGATGAAGGGAATGTCATGACGCAGTGGTATTACGTGGATGCGCAGCAACAGCGCCATGGTCCGGTCGATCCCCGCGTGGTGGGCGACCTGTTCCGCGACGGCACGCTCGGCCGGACCTCGCTGGTCTGGCGCGAAGGCATGCAGGAATGGACGGCGCTGATCAACGTGGCACCGGAGCTGCGTCTGGACATGACGCCGCCACCGCCGCCCGTGCCCGACGCGATCGAGGCTCCCGCCGCGGCGACGCTGGAAACCGAGCGCCCGCTCACCGGCCGCGCGGTGTTCACGGCAAGCGAGCCCACCTATCTGTCCGCTGACACGGTCGTGCGTCCGGAACCCACGCTCGCGACCGGACATTCGCCCTACGCGGCGCCGCGCGCGGATATCGGCGCCCATGCCTACGCCGCTGCGGTACACGAAGGGCACGTGGTCTACGCGGGCTTCTGGAAGCGGGTGGCAGCCAGCCTCATCGATGGCTTCGCCATCGGCCTTCCGGTCGCCATCATCGTGGCGATCGTCGGCGGCCTGCTCGGCTGGGGAAGCAGCTTCAGCGGCGACCTGATGGCGAGCAATCAGTTCAATCCCGGCGAAACCGTCCTGTCCTGGGTGCTGAGCGCCCTGGTGTTCGCATGGTTTCACTCCAGTGCTGGCCTGCTGGCCACTCCCGGCAAGCTGGCGATCGGCATCAAGGTAGTGCGTGCGGACGGCGAAAAGATCAGCTTCCTGCGCGGCTTCGGCCGCTACTGGGCCTACCTGCTGAGCGCCATGCTGCTCTGCATCGGCCTGCTCATGGCCGCCTTCACCGGCCGCAAGCAGGGCCTGCACGACTTCATGTGCGACACGCTGGTGGTCGACAAGTGGGCCTTCACGTCGCAACCGGAGCGCCAGCGCGACGAACTGGGGACCGTGACCGTGGTCGTCCTGGTGGTGGGTGGCCTGATGGTGGCCGGCGTCTTGGTCCTGGCAGTACTGGCCGGCTTCGCCCTGGCATCGATGGGCCGCTGAGACGGCCTGCCGGGGCGTGACCGGGGTCGCGGCCCTGGCGTCTGGCCGCCCGCCGCGGCTTGACAGGCCGGGCCCGGCCGTGACACCACTATAAAAAGGAAAACTGAACGCCCGGGGCCCCCGCCCCGGGCGTCCGCTTCTCTGGCGCCCGCGTCCGGGGCACCCTAGCCGACCCTGCCGGCCCACCCGAACTCCCCTGAATCCCTGACATGCCCAAGCACCTGCTCATCGTCGAGTCGCCCGCCAAGGCCAAGACGATCAACAAATACCTCGGCAAGGACTTCACCGTCCTCGCGTCCTACGGCCACGTCCGTGACCTAGTGCCGAAGGAAGGGGCGGTGGACCCGGCCAACGGGTTCGCGATGCGGTACGACCTGATCGAGAAGAACGAAAAGCACGTCGATGCGATCGCCAAGGCCGCCAAGGGCGCCGACGACATCTTCCTGGCGACCGACCCGGACCGCGAAGGCGAGGCGATCAGCTGGCACATCGCGGAGATCCTCAAGGAACGTGGCCTGCTCAAGGACAAGCCGCTGCACCGCGTGGTGTTCACCGAAATCACCCCACGCGCCATCAAGGAAGCCATGGGCCAGCCGCGGCAGATCGCCGACGACCTGGTCGATGCGCAGCAGGCGCGCCGCGCGCTGGACTACCTGGTCGGCTTCAACCTGTCGCCGGTGCTGTGGCGCAAGGTGCAGCGCGGCCTGTCCGCCGGCCGCGTGCAGTCGCCGGCGCTGCGCATGATCGTCGAGCGCGAGGAGGAGATCGAAGCCTTCATCGCCCGCGAGTACTGGAGCATCGAGGCCGAGTGCGCGCATCCGCGCCAGGCGTTCACCGCCAAGCTCACCAAGCTGGACGGGCAGAAGTTCGAACAGTTCACCGTCACCGACGGCGATACCGCCGAAGCCGCGCGCCTGCGCATCCAGCAGGCCGCACAGGGCACGCTGCACGTCACCGACGTGACCAGCAAGGAACGCAAGCGCCGTCCCGCGCCGCCGTTCACCACTTCGACGCTGCAGCAGGAAGCCTCGCGCAAGCTCGGCTTCACCACCCGCAAGACCATGCAGGTCGCGCAGAAGCTGTACGAGGGCGTCGCCATCGGCGACGAGGGCACCGTCGGCCTGATCAGCTACATGCGTACCGACTCGGTGACGCTGTCGCAGGACGCGCTGGCCGAGATCCGCGACGTCATCGCGCGCGACTACGGCACCCAGGCGCTGCCGGACAAGCCGAACGTCTACGTCACCAAGTCGAAGAACGCGCAGGAAGCGCACGAAGCCGTGCGCCCGACCAGTGCGCTGCGCACCCCGGCGCAGGTGGCCAAGTACCTGAGCGACGATGAGCGCAAGCTCTACGACCTCATCTGGAAGCGCGCCGTCGCCTGCCAGATGGTGCCGGCCACGCTGAACACCGTCAGCGTCGACCTCGCCGCCGGCAGCCAGCACAGCTTCCGCGCCAGCGGCACCACCGTGGTCGACCCGGGCTTCCTGGCCGTCTACGAGGAAGGCAAGGACCAGAAGGCCGCCGAGGACGACGACGAAGGCCGCAAGCTGCCGCCGATGAAGCCCGGCGACACCGTTCCGCTGGACCGCATCCACGCCGACCAGCATTTCACCCAGCCGCCGCCGCGCTTCACCGAAGCGGCGCTGGTGAAGGCGCTGGAGGAGTACGGCATCGGCCGTCCCTCCACCTACGCCTCGATCATCCAGACGCTGATCTTCCGCAAATACGTGGAAATGGAAGGCCGCGCGTTCAAGCCCAGCGATGTCGGCCGCGCGGTCAGCAAGTTCCTGTCCGGCCACTTCACCCAGTACGTCGACTACGACTTCACCGCCAAGCTGGAGGACGAGCTCGACGCCGTCTCCCGCGGCGAGGAGGAGTGGGTGCCGTTGATGGAGAAGTTCTGGGGCCCGTTCAAGGAACTGGTGGACGAGAAGGCCGAGACGGTTGATCGCAGCGAAGCCACCGGCGCGCGCGAACTCGGCACCGATCCCAAGTCCGGCAAGCCGGTCAGCGTGCGCCTGGGCCGCTACGGGCCGTATGCGCAGATCGGCGACAAGGACACCGACGAGAAGCTGGAGTTCGCCTCGCTGCGTCCCGGCCAGTCGATGCACACCATCAGCCTGGAAGACGCGCTGGAGCTGTTCAAGCTGCCGCGCAAGCTCGGCCAGGACAAGGACCAGGAAGTGAGCGTCGGTATCGGCCGCTTCGGTCCGTTCGCCAAGCGCGGCAGCACCTATGCCTCGCTGAAGAAGGAAGACGATCCGTACACGATCGACCTGGCGCGCGCGGTGTTCCTGATCGAAGAGAAGGAAGAGATCGCGCGCAACCGCATCATCAAGGAATTCGACGGCAGCGATATCCAGGTGCTCAACGGCCGCTTCGGCCCGTACATCAGCGACGGCAAGCTCAACGGCAAGATCCCCAAGGACCGCGAGCCCGCCTCGCTGACGTTCGAGGAAGTGCAGAAGCTGCTGGAGGAAACCGGCAAGCCGGTGCGCAAGGGCTTCGGCAAGAAGGCAGCGACCAAGAAGGCCGCGGTGAAGAAGGAAGCCGCGCCGAAGAAGGAAGCGGCCAAGAAAGCGCCAGCCAAGAAGGCCGCGAAGAAGGCGACCAAGAAGACGGCGGCGAAGAAAACCGCAACAAAGAAGACTGCGACCAAGAAGACCACGGTGAAGAAGGCCGGCAAGCCTGCGGCCGACGACGACGCGCCGTTCTGACACCGCTCGAAGGACCCGGGCCATGCCGATCGAAAGGACCATCGAGGAAGCGGCGGAAGTGATCCGCAGCGGCGGCGTGGTCGCCTACCCCACCGAGGCCGTGTGGGGACTGGGCTGCGATCCGTTCGATGAAGGCGCCGTGCTGCGCCTGCTGGCGATCAAGCAGCGCCCGGTCGAGAAGGGCCTGATCCTGATCGCCGCCACGCTGGAGCAGCTCAAGCCGCTGATCGACGTGGCCGCCGTGCCGACCGACCGCCTGGCCGAGGTGCTGTCCAGCTGGCCCGGTCCGCATACCTGGATCATGCCCGCCACCGCGCAGGCACCGCGCTGGGTCACCGGTGCGCACCGCGGCATCGCCGTGCGCGTCAGCCAGCATCCGGTCGTGACCGGTCTGTGCCAGGCCTATGGCGGCGCGCTGGTGTCCACGAGTGCCAACCTCAGCGGCCAGCCCCCGGTCAGCGAGCAGGCGGCGCTGGATCGCGCCCTGCTGGCGCGCGTGGACGCCGTGGTACCGGGTGCTACCGGCGGCCTGGAGCGCCCCACCGCCATCCGCGATGCGCTGACCGGCCAATCGCTGCGTGACTGACGGCCATACGGGCCGCGCTTTCACCTTCCCATCCCCTGCCCCGGCGCGCACCATGGGGACATGCCCCGTGTCGTCCTGCCCCTGCTGGTCCTGCTGACCGCCTTGCCGTCCGGCGCGCACGCGCAGGCGCCGGCGGGCACCCAGGTCACCATCTACCGCTGCGTCGCGGCCAACGGCACCGTGGCCTTGCGCGATTCGCCCTGCCTGAAAGGCGAGAAGCAGGAAGTCCGCGCGATGCAGCGGCCGCAGGATCCACCGCCGCGTGCGGCCGCCAACACGCCCGCCCCCGTGCCGCAACAGGCCCCGCCCCCAGCGCCGGCGACGCGCGTGGTCTACCTCACGCCGCCGAAGCCGATGTACGAATGCACCACCCCCGAGGGCCAGACCTATACCAGCGACAACGATGACGGCAATCCGCGCTGGATGCCGTATGGCGGCGTCTATTCCGGCTATCCGGTATACCCGCGCAGCGGCGGCAGCGTGTCGGGCAACGTGTCGATCGGCAACGGCAACCTCTCCTTCCACAGCGGCGATCGCCCTCCGCCACGACCTCCCGGTGGTGGCGGCCATCATCCTGGTCCCCGCCCGGTCTTCGTTCCTGGCGGCGCCTGGGTGCGCGACACCTGCCATCCGCTTCCGCAACAGGAAGTCTGTGCCCGCCTGTCCGACCGCCGTTACGAAATCCTTCGCCGCTATGGCGCGGCGCTGCCCAGCGAGCGCCGCACGCTAGACTTGGAACAGCGCGGCATCGATGCGCGCATGTCCAACGATTGCAGGTAATGATGAGCGCCTTTCCACGTCCCTTGGCATGTCTGCTGCTCGCCCTGGCGTGCGGCAGTGCCGGCATCGACACGGCGACAGCCGCCGAAATCACCATCTACCGCTGCACCGATGCCAGTGGCGCCCTGACGCTGCAGAACTCGCCATGCCCCAAGGGCATGAAACAGGAAGCCCGCACCATGCAGGGCGTGAACACCGTGCCGATGGCACCGGGCCAGTCGGGCACCGCGGCGACGCCTGCCCTCGCACCTGCTGCGCCCGCACCCGCGACGACCTCCGCGGAACCGCCGACCACCCCGGAGATCGCCACACCGCCTGCATCGCCGACCAGCAACACCCGACGCCTGCCGCCTCCCGTCATGTTCCAGTGCACGACCTACGACAAGGGGCGCTACGTCACCGAAGATCCCGAACCGGCATCCCGCTGCGTCACGCTGCAGACCATCGGGCTGGATGGCAACCCGCAGTCCGGCGCCGGCCAGGCCTGCGAAGTGGTGCGCGACATCTGCGCACGCGTGCCCGATGGTGCGCTGTGCGAGGCCTGGCAGAAGCGCCGCGACGAAACCGAAGTCGCCTTCCGCTTCGCGCGCCCCGAGAATGCCGAGAAGAACCGCGCCGACTACGAGCGCGTCGCGCGCATCGTCGCCGAGAGCAGCTGCGGGCTGTAACAGTCGTTCAAGCTGCCCGATATCCGTGTGGGCCTGCTCGCCCGACACAGAGCCATAGGTTGGTGTGAGCTTGTGAACGCCAACGCTGGGATGTCGGACAAAATGCGATGCCCGGGTTAACTTCGTTCACCCCGAACCTATCGCACTCACTCGGAACAGGCTTGGATGCGCTGCATGCAGGCCTCCACGCTTCCGCATAGCGCCGTCATCGCACGCATGCTGGCTTCGGCATTCTGTACGTCCACATTCTTTCCGATCTCTGCCATGCGTGCCAGAAAGGCGTCGCAACTGGCACTGGCGGCCCCTCCCCTGCCTTCATCGGGAAAGAGTTGCCTCGGCTTACGCGCCGCGGCGTCGTTCGCCTTCTCGTCCTTGCAGACGCGACATGATTCCACGGAAATGGACTGCTGTCCGGAGAACCTGGCAACGGATTCCCATTCCTTGCCACCCCAGAATACCGAGACTTGCGGGGAGCCGCCGAGATACCAGTCGACGCGAGAGCACTGCGTGCTTGACGAGGTGATCAGCACTCCCTCGCGATCCGGCTTGATCGTCGCGGTGCAACCAGAAATCCAGCCATTGCTGCTGCAATCGCAGCGTGCCATGGCTCCGCCACTTACGGACATGGCAAAAATTAGGAACAGGCAGAGCGCTGTTACTCTCATTGCACATTCCCCCTAGACCAGTAAAAGCAAACAGTGAAATCCGGTCATCTCGTGACAATTATGCTTGCAGATGTTCCGGCTCCGCCTCTCACGGAATAGGTTCTCGTTGACGAACTATTCGTATCTGTGGCTCTTACGGATATTGACCCCGTGTTGGCATTGGCATAACTGCAATTACCTTTGTGGCCACTCCCGTTCACGGCAGTTGCAACAATGGAATTCCTGCCGAAATTGATATTCATGCTTCTACACTGCTTTCTATTCAATAATTCAGCGGTGAATATCTGCCCATTGACACCCACAGAAAGAATATCTCCATCCTCACACTCGTGATCCCATATGCAAACCTCAACCTGCCCCGATCCTGCGGATTTGATGTTGAAATCCTGAAGAAGCTCCTGCCTAAAGCCATCATTACTGGCAAAAGATGCACTTGGTGCGGCACAGGCAATGACACCCCCTGAGGGATTACCAGGCCTGACCGCCCACCAGCCCGGAGTTGAGTCTCCTGCGCCATATGTGCACCTGCATGTGTATCCCTCTGGCCCCGATCCAAAGGTTTGCAATGGATATCCATCGCAGGTCTTCGAGTTCCTTTTGCTGGCAGTCGTAGGCGCGGTGTACGTCGGGATAGGCGTCGTCGGAGCCAAAACCCCGCTCTTGGCGCCCTCATATCCGACATACCCCGCCATCCCGAGCGTCAACAGCGTAAACGTCCCATCCCAATCCACGTCGCGGTCCTTGACCGTCGCAGCGAGCACGATTCTTCCGTTCTCCGCGAAGACAATGCAGTCCTTGCTGCCACTGTTCTTGCAATTCTTCATTGCCTGCTCTTTGGCTTGAGACAGCCTCCCACCTTCCGCACCAAAGCAACTCCGGTTGTTCGCACTGACGGCAGTCACATAGTGCTCGCCCGTGCTACCGGTTCGGCCCCTGTCGTGGTGAGAAGCGCAGTCAACGTAACGAGGATTCTTCACCATACTGGTCGTCCAGCAACCTTGGAGCAGAAGACTCGCAACGCAAAGCAGCACAACCAGTGTCTTGTTCATAACGCCCCCATGCGCCAGCCTAACCTTGGCATCTACGTCAGCCGCCACTCGCCACCCGCCATACCCCAAGCTTTCACCACAGGCGATGCCATTCGCCCCAGACCAGGGAATACAGCCCACGGCCGACGTATCGGGCTATATGAAAGAGCGTGCGACCCATCCAGGCTCGACGCATCATCAAACTTAATGATCTGCCATGGCCTGCCACTGACCCACCCTCCGTTGCCGGGAGTGGGGACACCATCTGAATGGCATGCCGATGCGCAACGGGACCAAAGCTCCTAGCGATGACCGGTACCAGCACGCCCTTGGCGCGCTCTATGGGCGCGTATCGGAGGGGGCGTCTTTCATTGAGGCTGCCGGGGCGGCCAACAGCCTTCTTGGCTGCCACATGATGGGCCTGCACGTCGAAGACGTTGAGTCGCGAACGAGCGTGGTGCAGATATCAGGGCCCGCCACATCGCACGACATGAGCCGCTTGATGATGGAGTACCAGCGTCATTGGCAAGGCGAGAATGCCTGGCTCCATCGTGGCATGGCCCGCCTTCAGAGATACGGGTTCAGCGATGGCGATGACGCCGTGACCGAGAGCGAATTATCGCAGATACCGTACTACACGCGCTTCCTGTCGCCACTCGATATACGGCACGGTGTGGCTTTCCTCCTGGAGGGAGGCGTTACGGGATCAGTCACGGTGCTGTCGGTCAACCGATCACGCAACGTCGGCCACTTCCAAGCGAACGAGAAAGCACAGCTACCGCTGCTTCTCCCCCATCTTCGATCTGCCTACCGCCTGTCGAAAATACTCCAAGAAGAAAGACAGGCTTCGGCGTCATTGCGAGCATTGCTCAATGCCGCCGGGCCGGGGATTTCCTTGATCTCGGGCGATGGGGCGCTCTGCGAAATCAACGAAGCAGCCCGCCACGCGATCGGCGCCGTCGGCTGCACGCACCCACCAAGAAAAGGGGTCATGCTTGCCTTTTCCGCGACCGCAACCCAGGAACGCTTCCTCAAAGCATTGGCCCGAGCACGCAACAATGCATCCGGCAGCGCTTCCTTCCATGCGCCCTGCTACCGGTTGCCCGGCGTCCGCTACGCTGTCGAGCTCCTGAGAATGTCGGATGCGAAGACGCCCGGCCCCGCCAATGTTTGTCTACTCATAAACCCGTTGGATATCGCAGAAGCCGGGCAGGAAGACGAGGCGCGTCTCATGCAGGTGTTCGGCTTCACCGCTAGCGAGGCCTTGGTGGTCGCGCAACTCGTCGTGTTGGGATCAGTCGAAAAAGTAGCCCACCGCCTGCGACTATCCCTGCCTACGGTCCGCACACACATACAACATGCCTTTCAGAAAACCTGCGTCAGCAAGCAGACTGAACTGGTGCTGCTAGCCGAACGTGTTGTCCGCCGAACTACTGTGTCCAGCCATACAAGCTACTGATAGCCCACTGGCGCTCACCCAAGCGCCAGCGTCTGCAGCTGCCACGCCTCGCCGAGGCGCCCCTGCATGCCGGCCACCAGCGCATGCATCAGCAGCAGGCGCTTGTCCGCGTCCGGCCGCGCCGTCCGCGCACGGCGCGCGGCGTCGATGCCGTCACGGTGGTAGGCCGCCAGCACCTGCACGGCGAGTTCGTCGCGTCCCGGCGCACGCGCGACCGGTTCATGGCCCAGCGCGCGCACCATCGCCTCGGCGGTGGACCAGGTCGACCACGGGTTCTGCCCGGTCACCAGCCGGCCATCGACGACCGTGGTGTCCACGTACATCGGGCCTTCGACGTACTGCGCGCCCTTCTCCTGCAGGCGATCCTGTAGCAGGTAGGGGAAACGCGCGCGCGCATCCTTGATCAGGAACAGCTCCTCGGCATTGCTGAAGCCGGCCACGCGACGGTTGCGCAGCAGCGGCGTGCCGTCGTCCAGCACCACCTCCAGCAGCGCAGCGGGACCATGACACACCGCGCCGATCACGCCACCCGCCTGGTAGACCGTACGCACGATGCCTTGCAGGTCGGCATTGTCGGGGAAGTCGAACATCGTGCCCTTGCCGCCGACGAAGTAGACCGCGGCGTAGTGCGCAGGATCCACCTCCGCCAGGCGCAGGCTGTCATCGAGTTTCCTGCGCGCATCAGTGTCGTTGAGGAAGGCGTAGTCGGCAGCCACCATGTCCTCGTCGTCCAGCCGCATCGGCGGTGACCCGCCCTGTGGACTGGCGATGTCGACCTCGTACCCGTTGGCGCGGAACACGTAGTACGCCCGCGCCAGCTCGGTCAGTTCGAAACCCGCCTTCTTCTCCCCGCCGGGAAAGTGCGACGTACTGGTCACCACGGCGAGGATCTTCCCCCGCGTCGCCGGCATCGCATCCCGCATGAAATCCAGGTCCGCCACCGTGCTGTCCGCACGCGCCGGCGGTTGGCTGTCCAGGTCCAGCGCATGTACGTAGGCGAAGCCGCCGACAACAGCCACCACCAGCCCCGCCGCACAGGCCAGCAGGCCGCGCTTGATCCATCGCTTCATGTCCGCTCCCGCTTCCGTCGATGCAGGCACGCTACGCATCGTGTGTAAAACGAACTTCAATCGCGCCGCCGATGGCGGCCCGGCTCGCCGGCATTGCGGACACGCGTGAGGCCCATGCGCACGGCACGCTCGCTAGAATCGGCGGTTTCCCACCGCAAGGACCTCCGATGCCGCACGACCCGATGCCTCGCCTGCTGCGCGAAATGCGCCTGTTGCGCCTTTATGCCGGCGCGCTGACCCTCGCCTTCGTCGCCGTGCTGCTGACCGCCTTCAAGACGCCGGACCCGCACTACGCGCGACTGTCGGTGGAACGCCTGGACATCGTGGATGCCGACGGCACGCCGCGCGTGGTGCTGGCCAACCAGCAGCGCTTCCCGCCACCGATGTTGAACGGCGAGACGTTCAAGCGCGCCGTCACGCCCGCGGGCCTGGTGTTCTACGACCGCAAGGGCAACGAGGTCGGCGGGCTGGCGCTGACCGATGTGGAGGCCGGCAAGGTCTCCGCCCTCGCCTTCGACAATCCCAACATGGATGCCATCGGCCTGATGACACGCATCGGCGCCGACGGCGAGCCGATCAGCAGCGGCCTGCAGATCAACCAGGCCGTGCCGTCGCACGTGAAGGTGCTGGATGCGGCCAAGCAGGCCACGCGCCGCATCGCCATCCAGAACGAACACAACGACGCCGAGATCCTGCTGGCCGATGCCAGCGGCAAGGACCGCATCCGCCTGCGCGTGGACCGCGCCGGCGACGCACGCATCGAAGTGCTGGATGCCAACGGCCGCGTGGTATTCAGCGCGCCGGAGGCGGCGACCCGGAAGCCGTAGCGCGGACACGCGATGCGCGCATGCCGCCGCGCATCGCATCGCATAGCCTCACACTCAGGCATGGCTTCCTGCCCATGGAGCGGCACGCCTGCGGCGCGTAACGTCATCCGCGTTCCGGGGAAGGGCGTGCGCGATGGCGAAGTGGATGAAGCGGTTGGCGCTGGTGTTCGCACTTGCCAGCGCGGCGTTGATCGGCCTGGTGGTGTTCGGTGGTTTCCGCCTGAAGGATCCGCACGGCAACGTCGCGTTCGGCTGGGATGCGGACGCGCGGCGCTTCCAGATCATGGAGAAGCCGGCGCTGGCGGTGGAGGGCCCGCATGTGTTCCTTCATGACAGCGGCTACGAGGTGCTTGCCACGCAGCAGGATGCGCACGTCTGGCGACTGGTCCGTACGCGCCTGCCCGCGTCGCCGTTGCCGACGCTCACCGTGCAGGTCGGCAATGCCGCGAAGACGCGCTTCCCGGTGCCGTTGCGCCCGGCCTCGCCCGCCCGTAGCGCGGTACATGCCGACAACCCCTCGCGCCTGCTGATGCTGTCGGACATCGAGGGCGAGTTCGACAAGTTCACCTCGCTGTTGCGCGCGCAGGGCGTCATCGACGACGCCCTGCACTGGCGCTACGGCGACGGCCATGTCGCGCTGGTCGGCGACTTCGTCGATCGCGGCGACGACATGACGGCCGTGCTGTGGCTGATCTACCGGCTGCAGGTCGAAGCCGATGCCGCCGGCGGACGTGTGCACTACGTGCTCGGCAACCACGAACACCTCGCGATGTCGGGCCGCAAGAAGTACTGGCCCAGCGGCCTGGTCGCGTTCGCGCAGGCCCTGGGCGACGACGGCGACGAGCGCCTGTTCTCCGCGCAGTCGGTGCTCGGCACCTGGCTGGCGGAACAGCCGGTGGTCGCGCGTGTCGGCGATCATCTTTTCGTGCACGGCGGCATCAGCCAGGACGTGCTCGCACTCGACCTGGACATCGACCAGATCAACGCGCTCGCGCAACCGCACCTGCACGATGAACCGGAAGGCCTGCACGGCGACGCCGACATCCTGCTCGGGCGCAGCGGGCTGACCTGGTACCGTGGCATGGCGTTGCCCGACGATGCCAACCATCGTCGCGAAGCCGATCCTGCCGCCCATCTGCAGCGCGCGCTCGCGCGCTACGGCGCCAAGCGAATCGCCATCGGCCACACACTGGTCCCCGATATCAGGCTGGAACAGCAAGGCCGCCTGCTGCGGCTGGATGTCCACCATGCCGATCAGACATCGCAGGCGGCGCTGTACGAAGACGGCGTGTTGTGGCGCGTGGATGCGGAAGGTGGGCGCGCTCGTCTGCAGTAGAAGCTCAGCACGCCAGCGAGGGCCATCGTCGACCCAGGAAAATGCACTCTACGTGGTCGGGCGGCCGCGGATCCAAGCGATGCCGGCAGCCACGCCATTGGCCGACAGGATCAACAGCGCATTCCAGAAGAAGAAGGCGATGGCCTTGAAGCCACCGTCCTTGTGCATGGCAGTCAACGATGTCTCTGCATCCTGGCCGGCGTAGTACGAACAGGCCGCAAACAGCGCAAGCGAAGACACGACACACCAGATCGACACGATCCGCCACCAGCGGCCGAACACCCCTCTGCTTGCCAGCAGGCGATCGACCCGGCGCGTGACCCATAGCGCCAGCAGCATCGGCAGGACGACGAAGAGGAGGATCTCCATCTGTCTCAGAACCCGTACCGCAAGAACCCGCCATCCACCGCGATGCACTCGCCGGTGACATAGCTGGACGCGGGCAGGCACAGGAAGGCGACGGCGCCAGCGACTTCCTCGGGTTCGCCGATGCGGCGCATCGGCGTGCGTTCGATCACTTCGTCGTAGTAGTCCGCGTCCGACAGCGGGCCGGACGTGCGGCGCGTGCGGATGTACCACGGCGCCACCGCGTTCACGCGCACGCCGTCCTCGGCCCATTCGGCGGCGAGGTTGCGGGTGAGCTGGTGCAGCGCGGCTTTTGTCATGCCGTAGGGCGCGCCGCTGCGCACGGCGGTGATGCCGGACACGCTGCCGACGTTGACGATGCACGAGGCGGCGTGGCGCGTGAGTAGCGGATGCGCGTAGCGCGAGAGTTCGAACGCGGAGAACAGGTTGGTCTCGAAGATGCCGCGCCACTCGTCCTCGGTGTAGTCCACCGCGGCGCGGGTGACGTTGCCACCGGCGTTGTTGACCAGGATGTTGAGGCCGTCGCCGTGGTCTTCGACCCAGTCGAGGATGGCGCGCCGGTCCTCGTCGTCGGCCACGTCGGCGGCCAGCGTGCCGATCTCGCGCTCGGGGAATTCCTCACCCAGGTCGGCACGCGCCTCCTGCAGGGCGTCGACGTCGCGCGCCACCATCAGCACGTCGGCGCCCAGACCCAGCAGTTCGCGCGTGATCGCCAGCCCGATGCCCGCGCTCGCGCCGGTCACCAGTGCCCGTTGTCCGTCCAGCCGCCACCGGTTCGCCGCCACATGCGCCTCCTTCATCGATGGGCGTAGCATAGCGCCACGTCACAGGAGGACCGTCGCCATGACCCGGATCCGCCTCACCCTGCTCGCCGCGTTGCTGCTGGCCTGCGCCGCCTGCCGCGCCCCCGAGCCTCCCCCTACCGACAAGCCGCCGGAGCCTCAGGCGAACGCGGACAGCGTCGCGGCCTGAGTCGCAAGAGCCCCGGGACGTTGGCGTCATGGATGTCGTGAAGGTCCGCACCATTTGCCCGGCTCTTCGCTTGTTGCCTTGGCAGCACCTGGCAACTTGATGCACTCTGCTTTACCTTCACTGCCGCAACGCGGCGCGGATGGTCTCGGCGGTGCCTGGAAGATGCACGATCGGAGCATTCCCACCAAAGTCTTGCTGACGGAGACGGCCCGGCTTATTCCGCGTTTCCTGCTGGTCTTCGTGGCGTTGTCGTTGGCCTACGCGATAGCGGGCATCGCACTTGGCCACGGGAATGTCTTGCATGTGGTGGCCGCGCTCTTCTGGGCACTCATCTTCTTTGCAGCTCTGCTCACCGCATCTTCCGTCCGCGCAAGACGCGGCACGCGCCTGCTCACACCGGCAGGCATCAAGACGCTGCTGTTCTGTTCTGCATGGGGAGCGATCGTGGTTGCGGGTTTCATCGCCACACTTCAGGTGTGGCAAGGCATGGGCGCAACCCTGCTGAACTATGCTGCGGCCGTCGCGGCGGGCGGCGCATTCTGCGCACTGATGGCAACGATTCCGAACCGCTAGGACGATGCCGTCGCCTCTCAGGCGACTTTGCACAACGGCACTTCATCCGACCGCAGCGTCAGCACGCGCGCGCCGTCGCGCGTCACCGCGACCGTGTGTTCGAACTGCGCGGAGAGTTTGCCGTCGCGCGTGTACACCGGCCACTCGTCCGGCGTGTGGCGCACGGCGGCACGGCCTTCGTTGAGCATCGGTTCGATGGTGAACACCATGCCTTCCTCCAGCACCTGGCCGGTGCCGGGCCGGCCGTAGTGATGGACGTGCGGGGCCTCGTGCATCTCGCGGCCGATGCCGTGGCCGCCGTACTCCTTCACTACGCTGTAGCCCTGCGAGCGCGCGTAGTGCGCGATCGCGTGGCCGACATCGCCCAGGCGCGCGCCGGGACGCACGGCGGCGATGCCTTTCCACATGGCGTGGTACGCGGCCTGCACCAGCCGGCGCGCGGGATACGCGACCTCGCCCACCAGGTAGGTGGTGCTGGAGTCGGCGATGTAGCCGTTCTTTTCCAGCGTGATGTCGAAGTTGACGATCTGCCCGCTGCGCAGCACGTCGTCGTGCGAGGGCATGCCATGGCAGACCACGTGGTCGATCGACGCGTTGAGCACGTACGGGAAGTCGTACTGCCCCTTGCTTGCCGGCCGCGCGTGCAGCTCGTCGGCGATCATGCGTTCGGCCAGGTCGTTGACCGCCATCGTGCTCATGCCTTCCAGCGTGAGCGTGCTGAGCCGGTCGAACACGGATGCCAGCAGCGCGCCGGCCTCCGCCATCAGCGCGAGCTCGGCCTCGGTCTTGATCATGTGTGGCCCGAGCGCAGCGGCGCCGGTTGCACGCCGGCCGCGCGCAGTTCGTTGGCGACGATGTCCTGGAAGCTCAGCTCCGGATGCATCTCGCAGAGCATGCCGACCTTGATCCAGAAGTTGGCCTGCGCGTTGATCGAGCGATGGCTGACGGTGCAGGCACGACGCAGCTGGTCGTGCAGCGCGTCGTCGATGTTGACGATGCCCATGGGGAACCTCGTGGAGCGGGAATATATGAATTATATACGAATCATGTATTCCGCTCCAGCCTCCGTCCTCGCAACCCCGCCACCGGAGTTCAGCAGGCCATGTCCCGGGCGTCGGATGTGACCCCTGGCGAAGCACGCCCCACGTGTCCTGCCTGCCATCCCCTGCGCCACCGAAGACAGCGGACCGACGCTGTCGGCGGTCCTGCTCCCGCTGTTGCCTACCCGGCGCGTCGCGCGTAGCGCCCGATCCGCCGCGTTCGGCGCGCGACAGATCGCGTTCCCAACGCGGTATCCGGTGTCCGGAACGCGGTGCGCGGAGTTGTCCTGCCCGATGTTCCGCGTTCCAAACGCGAAGTGTCCGGTTGGCGAACGCGGTGCGCGAAGCAGTGAACGCGAAGCGCTGCATTCCGAACGCGGCGTGCGGGGTTGCGGACGCGGTGTGTCGCGTTGCCCTACGTCGCATGCGGCGTTCGCCACGCAGCACTTCGGGTAGCGAACGCGGTGCACGACACATCCTGCACCGCGCTTCGCGTTACGGACGCGGGGCATCGCGTTCGCGACCTGGCGTGCCGCACTGCCGACGCGACGCGAGTCCTGGCCGACGCGGCATGCGGCGACGCGACGGCGTCCTTCGGCGACGCAAACGCAACGGGCCGCGCGGTTTCCCGCGCGGCCCGTCGATCAAACGATGGCGATGAGGCTCAGAACCCGCAGAAGCAGTACGCCAGGCTCTTCACCGGGGCGCCGTTGCGGTCGTTCACGGCCTCGTCGACGAAGCGCAGCTGCGCTTCCATCTCCGGCAGGCTGCGCGCCAGCAGCGCGCGGGCGAAGTCGGAATCCTTCAGCCAGGCCGCACCGATGCGGCTGCCGGCGAAGCCACCCATGAACTGCGAGAACGGCGAGGACATCTTCTCGATGTAGCGCACGCGATAGGCATCGGCGTCGCCCAGCTTGGCACGCTTGGCAGCATCGGCCACCGCGGCATCGAAGCCGGCGAGTTCATCGACCAGACCACGCTCCTTCGCCTGCGCACCGCTCCACACGCGACCGCGGGCGACGGCGTCGACGTCCTCGACCGGCTTCTTGCGCGCCTCGGCGACCTTGCCGGTGAAGTCGGCGTAGCCCTTGTCGATGACCGACTGGATCACCTGGCCCACGGCCGGGTCCAGCGGACGGGTGATGTCGAAGGCGCCGGCGAAGCGGGTGGTGCCCACGCCGTCGGTGCGCACGCCGATCTTCTCCAGCGTACGCGGCAGGGTGGGGATCACGCCGAAGATGCCGATGGAACCGGTGATCGTGGACGGATCGGCATAGATGCGGTCGGCATTCATGCTGATCCAGTAACCGCCGGAGGCGGCCAGGTCGCCCATCGAGACGACCACCGGCTTGCCGGCCTTCTTCAGCGCGGCCACTTCGCGGCGGATCTGCTCGGAGGCGTACACGCCGCCGCCGGGCGAATCCACACGCAGCACCACGGCCTTCACGTCGTCGTCGTCGCGCGCCTCGCGCAGCAGCGCCGAGGTGGACAGGCCACCGATGCGGCCGGCCGGCTGGTCGCCGTCGGTGATCTCGCCTTCGGCCACGACCACGGCGATCTGCGGACGCTTGTCGAGCGGATTCTTCTTGGCGTCGACCTGGGTCAGGTAGCCGGTCAGGCCGATGGCGCGGAAGCCGGTCTCGGAATCCTCGTCGGCCACGCCGCGCTCGATCAGCAGGTTCTCGACTTCTTCCTGCGTCTTCAGGCCGTCCACCAGCTTCTGCTGCAGGGCGTACTTGGCCAGGTCGCCACCGGCGGCGGCGATGCCTTCGGGCAGCGTGTCGATGCCGGCGGCCAACGCTTCCGGCGTGGTCTTGCGGACCTTCGCGATGTCGGCCAGCAGGCGCTGCCACACATCGTTCATCCAGAACAGGTCAGCTTCCTTGGCCTCCTTGGACGCGGCATCCAGCACGTAGGGTTCGGCGGCGGACTTGTATTCGCCCACCTTGAACAGGTGCACGTCCACGCCCAGCTTTTCCTGCAGACCCTGGCGGTAGTACTGGCGGTAACGGCCCAGGCCCTCGAGCATCAGGCTGCCCATCGGATCCAGGTAGACCTCGTCGGCCTGCGCGGCCAGCAGGTACTGGGTCTGGCTGATGTTCTCGCCGAAGGCGACGATCTGCTTGCCCGATGCGCGGAACTTGGCCAGCGCCGCGGCGACTTCACGCAGCGAGGCGTAGCCGGTGGGCTGCAGCTGGTCCACGCGCAGCAGCATGCGTTCGATCTTCTCGTCCTTCTGCGCCGCGTCGATGGCGCGCAGCAGGTCGCGCAACTGCACCTCTTCCCCACTCTTGTCGCCCAGCGCCTTGGCCAGCGCGCGCGTGGCGGGATCGGAGGTGAACTGCTCCACCAGGCGGCCTTCCGGCGCCAGCACGAAGGTGGTGCGCTCCATCAGCGGCTTCACCCCGCCACTGCCGGCGGCGATGACGAAGACGATGAAGACCAGGAACAGCAACCCGAAGAAGATCAGGTTGAGGACCAGCTTGCGGGTGAAGTTCATCACGTCCCACAGGCCGACGAAGAAGGCGACGACCGGGCTGCGGCGGGGGGCGGCGGGTGCGACTTGGCTCATGGAAAACTCCGGGAAACTGGGGTCACTGTAGCGTGCGCGTGTGAGGCTTTCATGTTCCGTTGGTCACCGTGCCTGCGGACGGGGCCACGGCCGGCCAGCGCCTGCTGCTGCGCTCGAAGCGCCAGCCCAGCAGCACGGCCGCGGCGGTCAGGCCCACGATCAGGCCCAGCCACATGCCCTGCGGGCCCCAACCGAGCCCCAGGCCCAGCCCGGCGCCCAGCGGCATGCCCAGACCCCAGTAGGCAGCCACGGCCAGCCACATGGGCACGCGGGTGTCCTTCAGCCCGCGCAGGGCACCGGCCGACAGCACCTGGATGCCGTCGGGGAACTGGAACGCCGCCGCGAACAGCAGCAGCGTGCCGGCCAGCGCGGCCACCGCCAGGTCGTCGGTGTACAGCGACACCACCAGGTCGTGGCCCAGCAGCAGGAACAGCGCGGAGATCGCCTGCGTGGCCAGCACGATGACGTAGCCGGCGTGCGCGGCGCGGCGGATGCCCAGCGTGTTGCCCGCGCCGACCGCATGGCCCACGCGCACGGTGGTGGCCTCGGCCACGCCCATCGGGATCATGAAGCACAGCGCCGACACGTTGATGGCGATCTGGTGCGCGGCTGCCGGTACGGCGCCGAGGCGCGCGATCAGCAGCGCAGTGACGATGAAGAGGCTGCCTTCCATCAGCACGGTGATGCCGATCGGCAGGCCGGTGCGCAGCAGCTGCATGATCGGCGCACGGCGCGGCGGGTCGAAGTGCGCGAACAGCTGCAGGTCGGCGAAGCGGCGCGCGCGCGTCAGGTAGATCGCGAACGCGATCGCCTGCATCCACATGGTCAGCGCCGAGGCGATACCCAGCCCGCCCGCGCCCATCTCCGGGAAGCCGAACTTGCCGAACGCCAGCACGTAACCCACCGGCGCCAGCACCAGCAGGCCGCCGAAGCCGAGGATCATGGTCGGCAGCGTCCAGTGCGTGCCCTCGCTGAGGTAGCGCATGCAGAAATAGAACGTCAGCGCCGGCACGCCCCAGCGGATGCCGTGCAGGAAGGCGGTGGCGCCGGGAATGATGTCCGGCGCGATGCCGAACGCCGCCAGCGCGTACGGCGCCACGCTGAGGAAGGCGAACATCAGCAGGCCCAGACCCAGCGACAGCCACAGCGCCTGGCGGAACAGCGGGGCGATCTCGCTGCGGCGGTTGGCGCCGTCGAGCTGCGAGACCGAGGCGGTCAGCGAGATCAGCGTGCCGATCGGCACCATCATCGGCAGCCACAGCAGCGCGGTGCCCACGGTCACGGCCGCCAGCGTGGCGGTGGCATGGTGGCCGGCGATGACGTTGTCGACGAAGCCGATCAGGCCCGTGGAGACATGACCCAGTACCAGGGGCAGGGCGAGCGTGCCCGTGGCGCGCACTTCCTGGCCGAAGCGCGGGGTCGGGGAGGGGGAGACGGACATGAGGATCAACCGCCGGACTGCGGTCGCGCGGAGTCGCGCTGGCACCGGGTCACGGGAGGCCGGTATCTTACCCGCTCGCCCGCCGCGCCACCCGAACGCCCCATGACCCCATCGCACGATGCCGACGCCGTGCACGCCAGTGCGTGCGACAACTGCAAGACGCCGCTGCAGGGGGGCTACTGCCACGTGTGCGGGCAGAACGCGCACAACCCGCTGCGCAGCTTCGGGCATGCGGTGGAAGAGGTGTTCGAGTCGTTCTGGCACCTGGACGGGCGCATCTTCCGCACCCTGCGCACGCTGCTGTCGCCCGGCAAGCTGGCCAACGCCTATCTGGGCGGCCACCGCGCGCCGTTCGTGGCGCCCCTGCGGCTGTTCGTGATCCTGAGCGTGCTGACGTTCTTCGTGGCCAAGCTGACCCTGCACTTCGAGGAAGTGAGGTTGCCGAACCCACCGGCGACGGCCGACGGCAAGACCAACCTGGTCGCTCCGCCGGACGAATCGGGCATCACCTTCTCGAAGCAGACGACCGTCGACGCGGTCATCAAGGAGCGCGACAAGACGCTGGATGGACTGGTCTCGGCACGCGCGGGCATCCCTCGCGGCCTGGGCTTCGTGCGCAAGCCGATCGAAGAGAACATCTACGCCACCCAGCGGCTGGCGCGCGAGCGGATCATGCAGTTGCAGCCGGATCATCCGTCGCTGGCGCAGCCCGATCGCTTCCCTGTCGGCGCACCACTGCCCGAAATCCCCATGCGCGCCCTGATCACCATCGACGGCAAGCCGTTCGATGCCGAGACCAACCCGGTGCGCGTGGGCTGGCTGCCCGGCTTCGCCAATCGCTGGTTCAACAGGAAGCTGGCGCGGGCGGAAGAGAACGTGCCGCGCGTGGCGCAGGATCCGGATTACTTCTTCACGCGCCTGATCGGCTCGGTGCCGTCGGCCCTGTTCGTGCTGGTGCCGGTGTTCGCGCTGCTGCTGAAGCTGGCGTACATCGGAACACGGCGCGTCTACCTGGAACACCTGGTGGTGGCGTTGTACAGCCACGCCTACCTGTGCCTGTGCGTCCTGGCGCTCTGCCTGACCCAGGCGTTCGGCAGCCTGGTCACGGCCGACAGTTACTGGTGGAAGATCCCCTACTGGACGGTGCTGACCGCGATCCTGGTGTGGATGCCGATCTACCTGCTGAAGATGCAGCAGCGCGTGTACCGGCAGCACCGGATCGTCACCCTGCTCAAGTTCTCGGTGCTCGGTGCGCTGTATTTCATGATGCTGGTGACGGCGCTGATCTTCCTGATGCTGACGACGTGGGTGAACGTGTAGCGAAAAGCGGAGCCGCCATGAAGGGACACCTGATCGCCACGACGCTCCTCGCGCTTTTCCTGCCGACGCTCCTCCACGCTGCGGCGAACGTCGCCCAGTCCCCACAAGCCATCCGGCAAACGTACGCGGATGGGAGCGCTACCGAGCTGGCCTGCGACGCGCGCCTCGCGCCGCCATCCTGCACGTTCAAGACCACCTCCGCCGAAAGCACTCGCTCTTACGTCATCGAGCTGGGCCGCATCGACCTGCAGATTCGCCTGAGCGAATACTGGTTCTGGCCTGACGCAGGGGAAGGCGGATTGACGATCGCCATTCCGGTAACGTGTTCCGAGCAAGACCTGGCACTCCTTGAAGGTCGTCATCGTGACCACGCCGAGTGCCGCGCAGTCCTCGAAAGCACCGGCGATCATCTCCGCCCCACCAGGGTCGAAATCGCTTCTCTGCTCGAACCGCATGTGCGACAGGATCGCGCGTTGCGCCAACGCTGACAGCTCACTCGACCCGATATCGCGTCGCGAAGCGACTTGGCCAGGTAACGCCTAGCGATCCCGCCGCTGCCGCAGCCACGCGCGGCGCTGTGCCTCGGGCACGGCCAGCAGCTCGCGACGGAATGCGTCGCGATCCTGCGGCGGCAGGCGCTGCGCCAGCGCGGCGAGGTCGTCGCGCTGTTCCGCGTCCAGCCGGCGCAGCAGCGCCAGCAGGCCATCGCGCTCGGCGGGCGGCACGAAGGCGAACAGCGGCTGCAGGCGCGGCCAGTCGGCGCCGAGTTCCGGCCCCAATCGCCAGCCCTGCCGCTGCATGCCGTCGAGCACGCTGAACTGCGTGCGCAGCGCGGCCTGGTGTTCCTGCGGCAGCGCCGCGATCTCGCTGGCGGCGGCGCGCAGGCGCGCACGCTGCACCTCGTCCAGCGCGCGCCACGCCGCGTAACGCGCGCGCCGGTCCTCGCGCTCCTGCCGCGGCAACGCGTCCCACGCCAGGCGACGCTGCTGCCAGTCCGCCTGCGCCGCCGGCGACATCGCCGCCCAGCGGGCCGCATCCGCGCTGTCCTGCGCGGACGAGGCCGCAATACCCGTCGCGACGACGATGACGGCGAGCGCGCCGGCGACGACGCGACGCCGGCGGTCAGCGCGCTGCATCAGGGGCTCCTGCATCCGCATCGGAGGTCGGCAACGCAGTCGCCGGCGTCGCACCGGCACCAGCGACGTACCAGGCCAGGAAATCCGCTTCGCGCGCACGCGCCTCGTCATCGGCATCGGCCAGCAGCGCGAAATCGGCGTGCGCTTCGGCAGCGATGACGTCATCCGCCCGCACGGCGGGGGCGCCTGCGGCAGGTAATGCGGCGGTCGTTATCTCCGGATCGGGCGGCAGCGCTACCACGCCGTCCTCTTCGATGGATGCCGGTGCCTGCGCCGATGGCGGCGCCAGCAGGGCCTGGCCGCGCCACCACCACAGTCCAGCGCCCACGGCCGCCAGCAGCAGGACCGCGGCCAGCACGATCCACGGCCAGCGCCGGGGGGCCGGGGTCGCGGCGAACGTGGGTGTCTTGACCGAAGGCGGCTGGCGGGTGCCGGCGAGGGCGTCCTCGCGCAGGCGCGCGAGCTTGGCCAGGCGGTCGGCGGGCAGTTCGCGCAGGTGGTGCTGAATGGCATCGGCCAGCGCACGCCAAGCACCGGCATCCGGATGTCCCAGCGCATCGCGCGGGCAGGCGCGGGCCAAGGCGTCGCGGTAGGCCGCACCGTCGAGACCGAGCGCGTCGGCCGCTTCGGCCTCCTGCAGCCCGCCGGCAAGGCGCAACAGCAGCGCCGCCCGGTCGGCCGTGGCAGGCCGGGCCAGCGCGGCGAAGGCGTCGGGCCAGCCGGCGCCGGGACCGTCCACGCGCAGTTGCGGCGTCGCCGCCAGCAGCGCCCAGAAGCGCACCGGCCAGTCCGCCATCGGCAGCGCGGCGGCCTTGCCCCGGAACGCGCGCAGGGCGGCAGCCAGGGCCACGTCGCCCCGGTCGGCGTCGCCGCACTGCAGTTCGGCGAACACGGCGCCGCGGCGTTCGCAGCCACGGAGGAATGCGGCAAGCGCGGGGGGTGCGGCAGGTGTCGGAGCGTTGGAAGCGGCCATCGTGGAACCGGTCTGGGATGCGTGGATCATAGTCACCCGTCCCGCCCGTACGGACGCTTGACAGCCTGTCGAAACCTGCTCTCCCCGGCGCCGCAAGGGTTTCCAAGAAAAACGTTGTGCACAGCAGTCACCAAATCGTCACGGGGCGCCACCGGCACCTCTTCCCTCGCATTGTGTCAGTCGGGTTTCACGGCTAACTATATGATTCTAATAAGAAAAGCCTTGCTGGCACTTTTTTGACCAACCTGACCCGGATGCTTGCGGCAGCGTCATCGCGCCGTGAAGCATTCCCGCCATGCACAGATTTATCCACAGCACGTGTGGATAAATCGGAATCTCCTTCCGGGATCAGCACTTGCGTGAATTTCGTCAAGATTCTGACAGGACATGGATGCAACTGCGTGAGATGTTACCCGTGCCCGGACGGGCCGATACACTGCCCGGAATGTCAGCCGCTTCCGTCCTCCAGATCGCCCTGCCCGTGCCTCTGCCGCGGCTGTTCGACTACCTGCCGCCGCCTGGTCGCGAGGCCGCACCCGGCGACATCGGCAAGCGGGTGAAGGTGATGTTCGGCAACCGGGCGCTGACCGGCTTCGTCGCCGGGGTCGCCGCACCGGCCGACCCCGGGCTGGAGCTGCGCCCGGCCGATGCCCTGCTCGACGAGACCCCGCTCCTGCTCGGCGAGCTGCTGGACTCGCTGCACTGGCTGGCGCGCTACACCCATGCGCCGCTGGGCGAAGTGGTCGCGACCGCCCTGCCCGTCGCGCTGCGCCAGGGCGAGCCGTTGCCGGACACCCATGCCTGGCACTGGCGCCTGACCGAAGCCGGCCAGTTGCAGCACGACCGCCTGCGGGCCGGCAGCCGGCCGCGCCGCCTCGCCGACCTGCTGGCTCAGCACACGTCCCTCGACGAAGACACGCTGGACCTGCACCTGGATGCGGGCCGCGCCACCGCCCGCGACCTGGGCAAGCGCGGCCTGGCCGAACGCTTTCCCGCGGCGGCGGCACAGACGGCCCCCGCGCCACGCCCCGGGCCCGCCCTCAACGACGAACAGCAGGCAGCGGCCGACGCGATCGTCGGCACGGCCGGCTTCGGCGCCCTGTTGCTCGACGGCGTGACCGGCAGCGGCAAGACCGAGGTCTACCTGCACGCCATCGCCGACTGCCTGCAGCGCGGCCGGCAGGCGCTGGTGCTGGTGCCGGAGATCGGCCTCACCCCGCAGACACTGGCGCGCTTCCGGGAACGCCTGGGCGTGCCGGTGCACGCGCTGCACTCCGGCCTCAACGACGGCGAGCGCGCACGCACGTGGGCGGCCTGCCTGCGCGGCGAGGCGCGGGTGATCGTCGGCACGCGCTCGGCGGTGTTCACGCCGCTGCCGGAGGCTGGCCTGATCGTGATCGACGAGGAACACGACGGCAGCTACAAGCAACAGGACGGCATCCGCTATCACGCGCGCGACTTCGCGCTGGTGCGCGGCAAGGCGCTGGACGTGCCGGTGGTGCTGGGCAGTGCCACGCCATCGCTGGAGACGCTGCACAACGCACGCAGTGGTCGCTACGCGCACCTGCGGCTGTCGCGGCGTGCCGGCGAAGCGCAGCCGCCGTCGGTGCGCGTGCTGGACGTGCGCAAGCGTGTGCAACAGGCCGGCCTGCTGGCGGATACGCTGCAGGCGATCCGCCAGGCGCTGGACGCTGGCGGCCAGGTGCTCGTTTTCAAGAATCGCCGCGGCTACGCACCGGTGCTGCTCTGCCACGACTGCGGCTGGAGCGCGCACTGCAAGCGCTGCGACAGCCCGATGACGGTGCACGCCGGCGGCAAGCGCCTGCAGTGCCATCACTGCGGCGCGCGCCAGGCGGCGCCACCGGCCTGTCCCGATTGCGGCGGGCTCGCGCTGCAGCCGCAGGGCATCGGCACGGAGCGCCTGGAAGAGCTGCTAACCGAACAGTTCACCGATGTGCCGGTGCTGCGCGTGGACCGTGGCACCACCCAGAAGCGCGATGGCCTGGCGCAGCAACTCGCCAAGCTGGGCGACGCGCCCGGCATCCTTGTCGGCACGCAGATCCTCGCCAAGGGCCACGACCTGCCGCACCTGACGCGCGTGGCGGTGGTCGGCGTGGACGAAGGCCTGTTCTCCACCGATTTCCGCGCCGGCGAAAAGCTGGCGCAGCAGCTGATCCAGGTCGCGGGCCGCGCCGGCCGTGCAGGCAAGCGCGGCGATGTGTGGCTGCAGACGCATCATCCCGATCATCCGCTGTTGAACACGCTGATCAGTGGCGGCTACCACGCCTTCGCCGAGGCGGAGCTGGAGCAGCGCCGCATGGCGGGCTTCCCGCCGTTCGCCCACCTGGCGCTGCTGCGCGCCGAAGCCCAGCACGTCGATGCCGCGCAGCAGTTCCTGCAGGCCGCGAAGCACGCGCTGCGCGCGCACGACGCCACGCTGGAGATGCACGGTCCGCTGCCGGCCCCCATGCCGCGCCGCGCCGGCCTGCATCGTGTCCACCTGCTGCTGTCCTCGCCGGATCGCCGCACGCTGCACCGCCTGCTGGATCTCGCCCTCCCGCATATCCATGCCCTGCCGGAGGCGCGCCGCACGCGCTGGTCGCTCGATATCGATCCCATGGACCTGTACTGATGACGACAGCCTCGCGTGCCACGCTCACTCCCGCCCAGCGCCTGCGCAGCATCTTCAGCGGTTCGGTCGGCAACCTGGTGGAGTGGTACGACTGGTACGTGTACGCGGCGTTCTCGCTGTACTTCGCCGAGGTGTTCTTCCCGGGTGGCGACCGCACCAGCCAGTTGCTGAAGACCGCCGCGATCTTCGCGGTCGGTTTCCTGATGCGCCCGCTCGGCGGCTGGCTGCTCGGCCGCTATGCCGACCGTCACGGCCGCAAGCGTGCGCTGATGCTGTCGGTGGTGATGATGTGCGGCGGCTCGCTGATCATCGCCTGCACGCCAGGCTACGCGACCATCGGCGTGGCTGCACCGATCCTGCTCGTGTTGGCGCGACTGCTGCAGGGCCTGTCGGTCGGCGGCGAGTACGGCACGTCGGCGACGTACCTCAGCGAGATGGCCACGCGCGAGCGCCGCGGCTTCTGGTCCAGCTTCCAGTACGTGACGCTGGTGATGGGCCACCTGATCGCACTGGCCGTGCTGATCGCCCTGCAGCGCGTGTTCCTGACCGACGAACAGCTACGCGAGTGGGGCTGGCGCATCCCGTTCGCGATCGGCGCGGTGGCCGCGCTGGTGGCGTTGTGGCTGCGCCGGAACATGGTGGAAACCGAGTCGTTCCAGCGCAACGAAGCCACCGGCGCGGCGAACCAGCAAAAAGCCCAGGGCACGTTGCGCGCGTTGATGCAGCACCCGCGCGCGGTGCTCTCGGTGATCGGCCTGACGATGGGCGGCACGCTGGCGTTCTACACGTACACCACCTACGTGCACAAATTCCTCGTCAACAGCGCCGGCATGGCCGCGGAAACCGCGAGCCTGATCAACGCGTCCACGCTGTTCGTCTACATGCTGCTGCAGCCCGTGGTCGGCGCGCTGTCGGACCGCATCGGCCGTCGCCGCATCCTGATCGCGTTCGGGGTGCTGGGCACGCTGTTCACCGTGCCCATCCTCAGCCAGCTGCAGGACGTGCAGAGCGCCGCGCACGCGTTCTGGCTGGTGATGGTGGCGCTGGTGATCGTCAGTGGCTATACCGCGATCAATGCGGTGGTGAAGGCGGAGCTGTTCCCGGTCGAGATCCGCGCGCTCGGCGTCGGCCTTCCCTACGCGCTGACCGTGGCGACCTTCGGCGGCACCGCCGACATGGTGGCGCTGTGGTTCAAGGACATCGGCCACGAGACCGGCTTCTACTGGTACGTCACCGCCTGCATCGCCTGTTCGCTGCTGGTCTACCTGTGGATGCCGGACACGCGCGAGACCTCGCTGATCGACCGCGATCCGGACTGACGCCATCCGCTACTGCGGCGGCGCCGGGTCCACCAGCAGGAGCGGCGGCGCCGTCAGCGGTACGTCGCTGTCGACCAGGATCCATGGCAGGGCACACAGCCATGCCAGCAGCAGGAGCAGCGCGAACAGGAAGACCCCCTTGCCGGCGGGCTTTCTCGCAGATCGGATTCTCGACACCGTAAAGGCTCCGCGCATCACCAGCTGAAGCCGGCGCCTGCCGACACACTCTTCTCGCCGCCACCGAAGGCCGCGCCCAGCGACACGCTGGCACGGTTGCCGATCACGCGCTGGTAGCCCACCGCCATCGCCTGCTCGCCGCCCTGCGCGCCGATGCCCACGCCGACGCGGTTCTTGCCTGCCAGGCCGGCGGTATTCATCGCCATGCCCGCATAGGCACCACTCATGGCCGCCATCGTGTCGATACGGCGGTCCAGGTGGCTGATGCGACGGTCCACGTCGCCGCGGAAGGCGTTGAAGTCGTCGCTCAATCCCGTCAGCTCAGTGAAGCGCGCATCGGTGTAGGCGTTGGCGGAGGCCAGCGTGGTGGCGTCGCCAGCGTCGGCGTAGTCCTGCGCCGTGGCCAGCGTGGCCGCATCACCTGCGGTCATGTCGTTGCGCACGGCCGCTTCGCGGGTGTCGGTATAGCCATTGGCGGTCGCCAGCGTGACGGCGTTGCCGGCGGCCATGTCGACGCGCACCGCTGCTTCGCGCGTGTCGGTGTAGCCATTTGCCGTCGCCAGCGTCGCCGCATCGCCCGCCGCCATGTCATTGCGCACCGCTGCTTCGCGGGTATCGGTGTAACCGTTCGCTGTCGCCAGCGTCGCTGCATCGCCTGCGGCCATGTCGTTGCGCACCGCTGCTTCGCGCGTATCGGTGTAGCCATTCGCCGTCGCTAGCGTCGCCGCATCGCCCGCCGCCATGTCATTGCGCACCGCTGCTTCGCGGGTATCGGTGTAACCGTTCGCTGTCGCCAGCGTCGCCGCGTCGCCGGCTGCCATGTCGTCGCGCACAGCGGCCTCGCGCGTGTCGGTGTATCCATTCGCCGTCGTTACGGCGTTGCCCGCGGCATCCAATGCCGCATCCGCCGTCGCCTGGGCGGTGTTCGCGGTGGAAAGTGCCGTGTCGGCCGTCGCCTGTGCATTACCTGACGCGTCCAGTGCCGCATCGGCGGTCGTCTGTGCAACACCTGCGGCATCCAGTGCCGCATCGGCCGTCGCCTGCGCATCGTCTGCCGCATCCTGCGCCGCATCGGCCGTGTCTGCCACGGCATTCAGCTGACCGACGTTGACCGCATCGGTGGCCGCGGTACCGGCCGCGACGTTGGTGACCTGGCGCTCTTGGCCCGACGAGCCGACCGACACCACGTTCGCCCGGCCCCCGTCGTTGCTGTTGTAGCCCAACGCGACCGAGCCGCCACCATTGGCCGATGCGCCGGTGCCAAGCGCGATGTTGTTGTGGGTGCCGGCGGAACCGGAGGCGCCTGAGAAGCCGCAGCACCCTTCCGCGCCCTGTCCACCTGTGCCGGCACTGCTGCCGTTGCCGATGGCGATGTTGTTGTTGCCGCCCACCCCGCCTGCGCCGCCGGTGCCCCCTGCGTAACCGTTACCTGCCGCACCGCCATTGCCTGCGCTACTGTGCGCGCCAAGCGCCAGGTTCCCCGCACCACCCGCGCCGCCCGCGCCTCCCGTGCCGCCGGCAGTGCCGTTCGCACCCTGACCGCCATTGCCTGCACCGCTGTTTTCGCCTATGGCGACGTTGCCGGTTTCGTTGCCCGGACCGCCGGGTGAGGACGACCAGCCAGGACTAGCCGGACCGTTGCTGCCATTCGCACCCACCGTGCTACCCGGCATGCATGCCATGCCGCCGCTGGCCGTATTCTGGCTGCACGGCTGCGTCGGTGCGGTACCACCGACCACTTGGGCGTCAGCCGACATCGTCAGTAGAAGCAGGCTGCCACCCGCAACGAGCGGCAGCATGAAGTGACGGACAGCATGGGTGTTGCGGCGATACGTGCGCATGGCGATGCCCCCTGTGGCATGCCGCCGGCCGCCACACCCACGGCGCGGCCACCCACCGGCGACGATGGCGCACACGGTAGGTGTCGTGTTCCGCCAGGGGTATCCCTGAAATCAGGTAGGGCGCGATGGCACCACCATCGGGACCGCGCTCAGGCAGCCAGCGGCAGATCCAGCTCCAAGGTGGTGCCTTTACCGTCGGAAGCGCCCGCAATGTGCAGCTCCCCTCCCAGCCGCTGGGCACGGTGACGCATGCTGGCCAGGCCGGCCCCGCCCACACGCCCCTGTGCGGGTGCAAATGCCGCCCCCTCCATGCCGATGCCATCGTCGCGCACGCGCAGCGTCAGGCGACCGCCGGCTCGCTGCAGCTGGACGTCCACGCGCGCCGCACGGCTGTGCTTGAACACATTCGTCAGCGCTTCCTGCAGCAACCGCAACAGGTCCAGGCTGCGGCCAGGGCCCAATTGAAGGCCCTCCAGCCCATCCACCTGCCAATGCGCATCGATGTCCGCGGCTTCCAGCAAGCGACTGGCACGATGGCGCAACGGGGCGATCAGCGTAGCCAGGTCGGCCTGCTCCTGCGCCGTGGTATCGATCACCAGGCGCAGGTCGTCGCGCATGTCCTTCAGCAGGTCGACGACCTCAGCCGTCGGCGTGTCGTCCGGCGCCTGCTGCAACCGGGTGATGGCGCCCACCAGCGTGCCGCCAAAACCGTCGTGCAGATCGCGTACCAGTTGCAGGCGCTCGCCCGCGCGGCTGTGCGCCAACGCCAGCGCGTGCTGCTGGTTGAGCGTGTCGGCCAGCGTCGTGGTGGCGGCCTGCACCTCGCGCTGCAGCTCGGCGTTGAAGCCTTCCACCCGCTTCATGGTCTGCGCGAAGCGATAGGCCAGAACGAACCCCATGCCCAGCAGCATGACCGGCGAGGTGAACGATCCCAGGTAGCTCACACCGCCGTACCAACCCATGTACACCCCAAGGTCATGCAGCGACACCAGCAACGGCACACTGATGCAGGCCGCGAGCACCTGGTAGTCGCGTCGGCCGCTGCGCAGCGCGAAGACCACGAACACGACGCTGATCACGTACAGGAACAGGATGGTCGGGGTCACATATAGATTGCGCAGCGGCCCCATCCACTGCGGGAACAGCAACGCCAGCACCACGGCCGCGCTCGCCAGCGCCAGCAGCCCACGCTCGAAGCGCGGCCATCGTCGCTCGGAGAACCGCAGCAGGAAGATCGTATGGGTCGCGGCGGACGCCACGAAGACTGCCGCGATGAACGCCTGCCAGCCATCCGTCGTGCGGAACGGCCACGGGCTGCCGGCGATGAAATTCCAGTCGTACAACCTACCGAAGACCGCGCTCAGCGCGTACCAACCGTACAGCGTGTCCTGCGGACGCAGCAGCCAGAAGATGCCGATCATCGCCGCCAGCACCAACCCCACGGCCGCGTCGAATATCTGCATGTCGCGCCGCGCGAAACGCTCCCGCTCGTACTCCCCGCGCAACGCGACGGGACCGCCCACGCTGACGGTGCCGAACGCGGGCTGGTAAGCGGCCAGGCCGGACACCCGCACGAGCAGTTCGTTCTGTCCTTCGCGCAGCAGCGCCGGCGGCACCGTGTAGTAGCGGGGTACATGCCACTTGCGCGACAGCGGCTCCACCAGCGACGCGTCCCGGTCGATCGGCTGGCCATTGAGGGAGACCGCTGCGGCCAGGCAGGTGTAGTCGAGCAACAGCCCGACAGGCTGTGACGCATCCGTCTGCTCCCAGCGTACGCGGTACCACACCACACCATCATGGTCGGGCCAGCGCTTCTCCCACAGGTCGCGCAGTTCGACCGGCACCCAGCCCTGCGTGGGAGGCGCTTGTGCCGACCAGTCCGACCGAACGGCCTCCGCCTGTTCGATCCGTGTCACCTCCTGCGCCTGCACAGGCAGCATGGCGAGCATCGCCAGCAGGACGAGAATGCACCGGAGGAGCCGCCTCACTTCAGCAGTCCCCTTGCGCGAGCCTCGTATACCGCTTCGGTCCGCGACCCGACGGCCAGCTTGCGGTAGATGTTCTTGACGTGGCTTTCGATGGTCAGCCGCGACAACGCCACCAGCTCTGCAATCTCGCGATTGGTGAATCCCTGCGCCACCAGCTGCACGATCTCCTGCTCGCGCGGCGACAGCAGCGGCACAGCGGACGGGGGCACCACGGCATCGTCGCTCGCAGACAGCAGGGCCAGGATGCGACGCGCGATGGACGGATCGATCGGTGCGCCCCCGCGCTGCAGGCTCTTCAGCGACATCAGCAGCTCTTCGTCATCACGCTCCTTGAGGAGATAGCCCACGGCGCCCGCGCGCAGCGCGGCCAGCACGCTTTCCTCTTCCGCGAACGAGGACACGATGACAGCGGCAAGGTCGGGGCAATGCGTGCGCATCCAGCCGATCAGCGCATGGCCGTCGCCGTCTGGCAGGCACATGTCGACGAGTGCCAGCGTGTACGCGTTCGCCTGCAGTCGCGTGCGCGCCGCGTCGAGCGTCTCGACGACGTCGATGCGCGCGTCGTCGGCCAGTGTCGCCACCAGTTGTTGCAGGCGCCGTCCGGCATGAAGGTTGTCTTCCACGATCAGCACATCCGACAGTGCGATCGGCTGCGTATCCATGCGTACCCAACAGACGATGACCACTTCAGTTTAGCGTTGCACTCATTCCGCAGCTACCCGGTGGCGTAAACGCGGGAACGTTCGCCCGGAGCGCGCACGCGCCAGGCTCCGTCTCGCACATGCGACAATCCCCTTCAGGCGCCACGCAGCCCGTGGCCGCGGGAAACGGCATGCAGGCAGCACACCATTTCGTCATTGTCGGCGGGGGTTTCGCCGGTCTCTGGGCCACGCGCGCCCTGGCGTCGGCGCCGGTACGCGTCACCCTGATCGACCGGCACAACCACCACCTGTTCCAGCCGCTGCTGTACCAGGTGGCGACCGCCGGCCTGTCCGCGCCTGACATCGCCGCTCCGTTGCGCCACATCCTGCGCAAGCAGGACAACGTGGAAGTACGGTTGGCCGAGGTGGCATCCATCGCCCCGCACGACAAGCAGGTCGTGCTCGCCGACGGCACGACGATCGCGTTCGATACCCTGCTACTGGCGACCGGTGCGACGCACGCCTACTTTGGCCACGACGAATGGGCGCAGCACGCACCGGGGCTCAAGACACTCGACGACGCGTTGCAGCTACGCCGGCACCTGCTGCTCGCGTTCGAACGCGCGGAGGCCGAAACCGACCCCGCCAAGCGCGCGGCATGGCTCAGCTTCGCCATCGTCGGCGGTGGGCCGACCGGCGTCGAACTGGCGGGCACGCTGGCGGAGATCGCACGCCACACGCTGAAGAACGAGTTCCGCCGCATCGATCCCTCACAGGCGCGCGTGCGGCTGGTCGAAGCCGGTCCGCGCGTGCTGGCTTCGTTCCCCGAAGCACTGTCGGACAAGGCCCGCCAGCAACTCGAGAAACTGGGTGTGGAAGTCGTCACCGGTACGCCGGTCAGCGACATCACCGACGAGGGTTATCAGTTGGGTGAGACCTTCGTGCCGGCGAAGACCGTGGTGTGGGCCGCCGGCGTGGCAGCATCGCCGCTCGCAGGTTCGCTCGGCGCGCCGCTGGATCGCGCGGGACGCGTGCAGGTGCAGCCGGACCTCAGCGTGCCGGCGCATCCGGACATCTTCGTCGCCGGTGACCTGGCGGCGGTGACCTCGGATGGACGGCCCGTCCCCGGTGTGGCGCCGGCAGCCAAGCAGATGGGCCGGCATGTGGCACAGGTGCTGCGCGCACGGCTCTCCGGTGGCGCGTTACCCGGCGCTTTCCGCTATCAGGACTACGGCAACCTCGCCACGATCGGCCGCATGGCGGCGGTGGTGGATTTCGGCCGGCTGAAATTCTCGGGCCTGCTGGCATGGTGGTTCTGGCTGACCGCGCACGTGTTCTTCCTGATCGGCTTCCGCAACCGCGTGGTCGTGCTGCTGAACTGGTTCTGGGCGTACTGGAGCTACCAGCGCGGCGCGCGGATCATCCTGGGCAAGGATGAGGATCAGGCCGGATCGACGCGGCAGGCGTAGCAGCCGGGGCGCGCATTGTGCACATGCAGATAGGCGACGCCCGGCAGGTCGAGCAGGCGTTGCAGGTGTGGGATCGCATCGATCCCTTCCACCACGTCGGCATCGCGCATCAGCCCATCCGCGTCATAGGCGCGTAGTGACAGCAACCGGCGCGGGAACGATGGCGGCAGCTCGTCACGGAACTCGGCCACACCGCCGCTGAGTGCGACTTCGCGCACGTAGATCGGACCACTCGCACGGTAGGGACCGGAGACATCGTGGTGCAGGAACGGAAGCAGCAGTAGGGTTTCGCCCTGCCGTGCATCCTGCAGCGTGACGCGACAAGGGAAACCGCGGTCGGCATCGGCAACGACGCAACGGATGTTGCGTGCGGCCAGTGCAGCATCGTCGAGGGCGAACAGCGGCTGGAAGGGTTCGGGCGAGAGCCCACGGATCACGAACGACATGGCATCACGCTCACGGAGACGGGATGCCATGTTCGTGCCGCCGGGTGGGCGACGCTATCCGGATCTTGCGCGGCTCACTTCCCGCCCAGCGGATACCGCTTGCCGTCCGCCATCACGAGTTCGCCTTCGCCAATGCGCTCGTTGTCGGCATCGACGGTGATGAACTCGGCTTCGAGTCGACCGGCGCCCTTGCTGCCCTTCAGATCGAAGACATAGCGCTCGCCTTCCGCGGCCCATGAGGCATCGCGGTCGAACGCCGCTTCGCGGATGTCACCGATATGGCGCTGCACGACCGGGTGCGCCTGCATCGCCGCATTGGCCTGCAGCACGAAGATTCCGTCCTGGCGCGCGAAGGTCTCAGGCGCCTCGCCGCGGTCCGCATCGGTGCGTGGCGCCGCGAGTTCGCCTTCCATCGGGGGCTCGCCTTCGAACGCGAACTCGCGGCCGTCCGCCAGCGTCAGCACGCCCTTGCCCAGCCGCTCGGTATCGGCATCCACCGTGATGAACTCGGCAAGGATGCGACCGCGGCCCTTGTCGCCGACCAGCGTGAAGACGAACTCGTCCGCGCCCTCGGCTTCACCGGTTCCCAGCACGTCCATGTCGAACGCGCTCAACGTACCGATGTGCTGTTGTACCAACGGGTAGCGCTGCACGGCGACGCGCGCCTGCCGGGTGAAGATGTTGTCGCCTGCGAACAGGTCGGTGGCATCGATGCCGTCCTCCGGCTCGTCTCCGCCGCGAGGCTCGCCTTCGAACGACAGCTTGCGTCCATTGGCCAGCGTCAGCACGCCCTTGCCGAGTCGCTCGGTGTCGGCGCTGACGGTGATGAAATCGGCCTCGAGGCGGCCGCGGCCCTTGTCGCCGGCGACGTCGAACACGAACGTGTTCATGCCGGGCGCAGCACCGGTGGCATCGCTGTCGAGCTCGAAAGCGGCGATCTGGCCGATGTGCTGGCGGATCAGCGGATAGCGCTGCGCCGCCTCCTGTGCCTGGCGAATGAAGAGGCCGGCGCCGGCTTCGACGTCTTCCTCATCGTCGTGACCGTGACCCTCGCCTTCCGCGGCCAGCGCGTCGGCATCGCCTTCGATCTCGTGGCGGGTGCCATCGGCCATGACCAGCATGCCCGGCCCCAGCGCCTCCTGCGTGGCGCTGACGGTGATGAAGCGCGCGGTGACGCGTCCTTTGCCGCGACTGCCTTCGACATCGAACACCAGCACGTCCGGACCGGGCTCGTCCATGCTCGCCGCGTCGTCGAGCGCGACTTTGCGGATCGCCCCCAGGTGCGCAGCGACCACCGGATCCACCTGCATCGCCGCGCGGGCTTGTGCATCGTATTCTTCGCGATCGATGGAGAACCGGACGCCCTCCTGTGCCGGGGTGGGTTTCGTGTTGCCGTCATCGGCCAAGCCCGCTGCGGCCATGCCGCTCGACATCGTCAGGCCGCACGCCATCACCAGCCCCCACGAGAACAGCGTCCGCCGCTTGTTGCCCCACCCCATCATGCCCTGCTCCTTCTGGTTGTCATGCCGCCGTTGGCGGGTCGCGGCGTAGTGGAGCACATCCACCGACGAGCGCGCCACAAAAGCGAAGAGGCCCCATCGCGGGCCTCTTCGACATCACACCACGAACAAGGAAGATCAGGCGGCGAACAACGCCTTCATCTTCTTCAGCGCGTTGGCTTCGACCTGGCGGACGCGCTCGGCGGAAATACCGTACTCGTCGGCGAGTTCCTGCAGCGTCACCTTGCTCTCTCCATCCAGCCAGCGACGCTTGATGATGTCGCGCGAGCGCTCATCCAGATTCGCCAGGCCTTCGCGCAGCAGCTCCATCTGGTTGTCTTCGCTGTCCGCACGCTCGTAGGCCTGCGACGGATCCTCGTCGCGCGCGACCAGATAGCTCGCCGGCGACGGCGGTGCGTGCTCCTCGTCCTCGTCCGACGGCGCATCGAAACCGATGTCGCGACCGGACAGGCGCGCTTCCATTTCCAGCACTTCGCGTTCGGACACGTTGAGGTCCTTCGCGATGACGCTGACTTCTTCAGCGTTCATCCAGCCCAGGCGCGTCTTCGACTTGCGCAGGTTGAAGAACAGCTTGCGCTGCGCCTTGGTCGTGGCGACCTTCACGATGCGCCAGTTCTTCAGGATGAACTCGTGCATTTCGGCACGGATCCAGTGCACCGCGAAGCTGACCAGGCGCACGCCCATGTCGGGATCGAAGCGCTTCACCGCCTTCATCAGGCCGATGTTGCCTTCCTGGATCAGGTCGCCGAGCGGCAGGCCGTAGCCATTGTAGCCACGCGCCACATGCACGACGAAACGCAGGTGCGAATGCACCAGCTCGCGGGCAGCGTCGAGGTCTTCTTCCTCGCGGTAACGGTTGGCGAGCGCGCGCTCGTCTTCCACCGTCAGCACCGGAATCTGGTGCACGGCGCTGATGTAGGCGTCGAGCGAACCCAGGGCGCTGGGGATCGGCAGGTTGTTGGTGACCAGGGCGGTAGTGGGGGTGTTCTGGCTCATGGGCATGGATGTTAGCAGTCGGGGGGTTCGACTGCTAACCGTGCCGGAAGTTCCGTATTGTTCCAGCGATGCAACGAACCGCCGTTGATCCAGTCCGTGCGCAGCCACCTTTGCAATCAACGGCTTGCAGACATTATTGTCCGCCGTTGCCATCCCCTGAGGTCCGACGGGTAGGGGGAGAATGGGCTTTCGTTCAGGTCCGCGGCGGCATCGGCATGACGGAAGGCGGCTCGGCCGTCGCCTGCCGCTGCAGCACCGTGGCGGCCATGGCATCGGCGTCCGCCGCCAGACGGGAAGGATGGAAGCTGGGGCGCAGGTAGTCCGTCAAATGCCGCAGTGTCCGGCGGCCCATTCCGTGCCCGGCGCCGAAATGGTGCGTCAGCTGGCGCCACGTGGCCAACCGCAACAGCCGGCGATCCTGCACCAGCAGCGACGCGGCCAGTCCCATGAGCAGCAGATAAAAGAGCGAGATGGTCATCACCGCTCCCAGTACCCGTACGGGATAGCGGGGCGAGACCGCCTGAAGCAGGTCGAACGCCACCGCCCGGTGCTCTATCTCCTCGGCGAAGTGCCACTCCATCAGGTCGCGCACGCGCGGATCGGCATCCGCAAGGATGGATTGCGTCAGGAACTCGTAGCCGAGGAAGGCATTGATGTGTTCGACGCAACTCACCAGCGACACGCGCAACCACAGCGGTGCGATACGATCCATCACACGGAAGATGCCCCGGTCGACCGTGCGTTCTATACCCCGATACGCGTAGCCCTGCGCATCCAGATTCTCCCAGTAACGCTTGTGCGCAACGCCATGCTGCGCTTCCTGGCGGATGAACGCCTGGCAGCGCTGGCGCAGGACGTCACTTCGCAACTCCGGTAAGCAGGCGTTGAGCGTGCGGATATAGAAGGCTTCATTGGCCGGCACCAAGATGGTGTAGGCGTTGAGCAGCGACGAAACGACTTCATTCTCCGGCAACCAGTGCCGGGGAATGTCACGGGGAAACGCGGCGGTGAATCGCCTGGCAGTGATCGACTCTTCCATGATGCCTCCCTCTTAGGGTCACCCGTCCGAACGTCTCTCCTCGCGCCGCATTCCGCCACAACGCGGACGGCTTCAGCCGTCTGACGAAGCGATCGCCTGCGTCTCCCTGATGACGCGCAAGAGATTGCCACTCCATATCTTCCGCACATCCTGCTCCGTGTAACCAGCCGCCAGCAGCTCTTCGGTGATCCTGGGCAACGCGCTGACGTCTTCCAGCCCTGCCACGCCGCCGCCACCGTCCCAGTCAGCACCGATGCCGACATGATCCACGCCGGCCACCTTCAGGATGTGAAGCACGTGCGCCATGTAGTTGTCGAAGGTCGCCCGCTTGACCGGATAGCGCTCCTCGATCGCCCTCCGTTCCGCCAGATAAGACGGAACACGATCCACCGCGAGCCGGCTCTCGGGTCCGTACTTCTCGCCGAGTGCATCCATGGCTGTCTCGCGCTCGCGGATCTTCGGGATGTTGATCAGGTAGCCACCGTACGCATTGACGTGGATGACGCCACCTTTCGCCGCGAGCTGGCGAAGCCGGGCGTCATCGATGTTCCGCGGATGGTCGTACAGGGCATCCGCACTCGTATGCGAGAGCACGATCGGAGCTCGCGACAAGGCGAGCAGCTGATCGAACACCGCATCGCTGGCGTGCGATGCATCCAGCACGATGCCCAAGCGATTGGCCTCCTGTACGAGCGCCCGACCCGCGGGACTCAAGCCATTCCATTCCGCTCCCGCTGGATCCGTCGACGAGTCGCCGAAATCGTTGTTGCGCACATGCGTGATACCCAGCATTCGCAGGCCAAGCCGGTGGTAAGCAGTAAGCAGGCTGGGATCCTTCGCCAACGGCGCCGCATTCTCCATGCTGATGAAGGACACACGCTTGCCCGCCGCCGCGATGCGTTCCGCATCGTCTGCGGTGAGCGCAAGTTCCATCTCGCCGGACTGGGCTGCGAGCATTTCGTGGATGCTCACCAGGCGATCCAGTCCATGGTCGCGCGCCACCCGCTTCCCGGCATCGTCCCGGGCGCCCTGCGGCGTATAGATGACCCAGAATCCGCCGTCGAGTCCACCGGCCTTCATCCGCGGAAGGTCAACTTGCGACAGATCGCCTTCGTGCTGATGGTTGTCGGCGATGCTCCAGCCAGGCCGACGGAAGTTGGCCGGCGTATCCAGATGGGTATCCAATACCAGCGCATCCTCATGGACACGGCGCGCCTCGCTGGACGCGTCTTCCGCTGCAGCACTATCGAAGCAGATCATTGCCAGCGCACTGACCAACGCTATCCGATACAACGTCATGCATCCGCCCCCTCGGTGAGATGAAATCCGATTGTTGGCGAAACGCGTGCAAGAA
>NZ_CAXUPM020000003.1:2500-5219 GCF_964252945.1 Pseudoxanthomonas sp. LjRoot143
CAGTACCGTGAGGGAAAGGCGAAAAGAACCCCGGAGAGGGGAGTGAAATAGATCCTGAAACCGTGTGCGTACAAGCAGTAGGAGCCCGCAAGGGTGACTGCGTACCTTTTGTATAATGGGTCAGCGACTTACTGTTCGTGGCAAGCTTAACCGTATAGGGGAGGCGAAGGGAAACCGAGTCTGATAAGGGCGCATAGTCGCGGGCAGTAGACCCGAAACCGGGTGATCTAGTCATGCCCAGGGTGAAGGTGCCGTAACAGGTACTGGAGGCCCGAACCCACTCCCGTTGCAAAGGTAGGGGATGAGGTGTGATTAGGAGTGAAAAGCTAATCGAACCCGGAGATAGCTGGTTCTCCTCGAAAGCTATTTAGGTAGCGCCTCGTATGAATCTTCTTGGGGGTAGAGCACTGTTATGGCTAGCGGGACATCGCGTCTTAGCAAACCATGGCAAACTCCGAATACCAAGACAGAATGTACGGGAGACACACGGCGGGTGCTAACGTCCGTCGTGAAAAGGGAAACAACCCAGACCCACAGCTAAGGTCCCAAATTTCGTGCTAAGTGGAAAACGATGTGGAAAGGCACAGACAGCCAGGAGGTTGGCTTAGAAGCAGCCACCCTTTAAAGAAAGCGTAATAGCTCACTGGTCGAGTCGGTCTGCGCGGAAGATTTAACGGGGCTAAGCACGAAACCGAAGCTTGGGGTGCATAACTTTGTTATGCGCGGTAGAGGAGCGTTCCGTAAGCCTGCGAAGGTGGCTTGAGAAGGCTGCTGGAGGTATCGGAAGTGCGAATGCTGACATGAGTAACGATAATGCGGGTGAAAAGCCCGCACGCCGAAAGCCCAAGGTTTCCTTGCGCAACGTTAATCGACGCAGGGTTAGTCGGTCCCTAAGGCGAGGGCGAAAGCCGTAGTCGATGGGAAGCAGGTTAATATTCCTGCACCTCGCGTGAGTGCGATGGAGGGACGGAGAAGGTTAGGTGTACCGGGCGTTGGTTGTCCCGGGGAAAGGCGGTAGGTTTGGATCTTTGGCAAATCCGGGATCCTTTAAGACCGAGCACCGAGACGAGTCCTTTAGGACGAAGTCACTGATACCACGCTTCCAGGAAAAGCTCCTAAGCTTCAGCTCACGCAGACCGTACCGTAAACCGACACAGGTGGGTAGGATGAGAATTCTCAGGCGCTTGAGAGAACTCGGGTGAAGGAACTAGGCAACATGGCACCGTAACTTCGGGAGAAGGTGCACCCTCTTTGGTGGCCCATGCGGGCTATAGCTGAGGGGGGTCGCAGAAACCAGGCCGCTGCGACTGTTTATCAAAAACACAGCACTCTGCAAACACGAAAGTGGACGTATAGGGTGTGACGCCTGCCCGGTGCTGGAAGGTTAATTGATGGGGTCAGCCGCAAGGCGAAGCTCTTGATCGAAGCCCCAGTAAACGGCGGCCGTAACTATAACGGTCCTAAGGTAGCGAAATTCCTTGTCGGGTAAGTTCCGACCTGCACGAATGGCGTAACGACAGCGGCGCTGTCTCCACCCGAGACTCAGTGAAATTGAAATCGCTGTGAAGATGCAGCGTTCCCGTGGCAAGACGGAAAGACCCCGTGAACCTTTACTATAGCTTTACATTGAACGTTGAGTTCGTCTGTGTAGGATAGGTGGGAGGCTATGAAACCTTGGCGCTAGCTGAGGTGGAGCCAACCTTGAAATACCACCCTGATGTGCTTGACGTTCTAACCTAGGTCCGTAATCCGGATCGGGGACCATGTATGGTGGGTAGTTTGACTGGGGCGGTCTCCTCCCAAAGAGTAACGGAGGAGCTCGAAGGTACGCTCAGCGCGGTCGGACATCGCGCACTGTGTGCAAAGGCATAAGCGTGCTTGACTGCGAGATCGACGGATCAAGCAGGTACGAAAGTAGGACTTAGTGATCCGGTGGTTCTGTATGGAAGGGCCATCGCTCAACGGATAAAAGGTACTCCGGGGATAACAGGCTGATACCGCCCAAGAGTTCATATCGACGGCGGTGTTTGGCACCTCGATGTCGGCTCATCACATCCTGGGGCTGTAGTCGGTCCCAAGGGTATGGCTGTTCGCCATTTAAAGTGGTACGCGAGCTGGGTTCAGAACGTCGTGAGACAGTTCGGTCCCTATCTGCCATGGGCGTTGGAGATTTGAGAGGGGCTGCTCCTAGTACGAGAGGACCGGAGTGGACGAACCTCTGGTGTTCCGGTTGTCACGCCAGTGGCATTGCCGGGTAGCTATGTTCGGAAGCGATAACCGCTGAAAGCATCTAAGCGGGAAGCGCGCCTCAAGATGAGATCTCCCGGGGCACAAGCCCCCTAAAGGAACCATCAAGACTAGGTGGTTGATAGGTCAGGTGTGTAAGTGGGGCAACCCATTGAGCTAACTGATACTAATGATCCGTGCGGCTTGACCATATAACCTCAAGTGGCCTTGGACTCGACGATATCGTCAGAGAAAATCCAATGCCCGCTACGTCACAAGACCCTATGAGAGATTGGCGCCTTAATCCGTTCCTTGGATGGCGACGCTCCAACCCTCTCCCTGGTGAAATTAGCGCTGTGGTCCCACCCGTTCCCATCCCGAACACGGAAGTGAAACGCAGCCGCGCCGATGGTAGTGTGGCTTAAGCCATGCAAGAGTAGGTCATCGCCAGGGGCTTTACCCCAAAACCCCCAATCGTAAGGTTGGGGGTTTT